>NZ_JBQHUC010000004.1:0-152335 GCF_052065395.1 Bariatricus sp. HCP28S3_F11
TGCCGTATTATCGCTGTCAATCTGCCATTAGCTCCCAGACTGCGCGGTCGATTCTTTAAAGGACGGAAAAATAATTTGTCGTTTGCGTCTCCCTCAATTCGCTGTCCAACAGTCAAGGGCATTGGAAGTGCCGCCAAACACGCACTGACGGGGGCGGTCTGCCGGGTGGGTTTCATAAGGTATCTTGTAGACCTCTTTCTGCCGGCTTAAAAATGACTTGATTTCCTCAATGCTCTTGGCGTTGGCGGTTGCCATCATTTCCGACATTTCAATAATCCAGTGACCTTGCAGCTTGCGGTACACATTGTCATCGTCCAGCTTCCGCAAATCATCGGAGAACCACTCGTCCCGGACTGCCAGCAGCCGGAAGAAGGTGGACTTTCCAGCCCCCTGACCGCCTACCAGACAGAGCATGATTTCAAACTTGCACCCCGGCTGAAAGGCTCGTGAGATTGCACCCAGCAGGAACAGCTTCAACGCTTCATAGGTGTAATCGTCTGCGTCAGCCCCCAGAAAGTGCCGCAGGCAGAAGCGGATTCGCTCTGTCCCGTCCCACACAAGGGTATTGAGATAGTCCCGGATGGGATGGTACTTGTTTTCATTCGCCACAATCCCGATGGCGTTATCAATCTTTTTCTCATTGGTAAGCCCGTAGGTTTCTTCCAGATAAAGAAGCAGATACTTCATGTCCGTATCGTTCAGGGCGGTGCTTTCTCTGTGAAAACCGATGGGCTTTATGATGTCCTTGCGGTCAGTCAGGATGTTGTATGCGATAGCCCCTGAAAGCAGAGGGTCACGTTGGAATACGGTCAGGCAGTTCCGTATGCTCTGACGGACACCGCCTTTCTCGGTGGTTTCCAGCCCCGCCTTGATTTCCTCAACGCTCTGGGGCGGCTGCATGGCGTTCATAGTGTTTTTTAGTTCTTGCTGCGTCTGCGGCTGCAAGTTCTGCCATTCGCTGTTCAAGCTGTATCACATCCTTTCCGTAGTCCGTAATCAAATCCGCTTTTTCCTCTGTTTCCCCGAACAGCAGCACATCCAGCAGATATTCCACTTGGGCTTGCTTCTGTAAGGCTTCCACAAACCGGGGATGAAAGGCTTCCTCCGGGGAGTGCGGGGCGTAGTCCGTTCTCCATGCCATCAGCAGATGGAGATAATCGGCAAGAATACGGAAGCAGCGATTCTTTGCTTCCTGAAACTGTTCCTCCGGGGATTTCTGCCGGGTCTTGGGCTTTTTTACCTTTCCCGGCGGTTTCCAGTCCTCATAGGAAAGCCCGAAGTCCTGTGCCAGCTGTACGGCGGCTTCTTTCTTTCCCAGCCCATACAGGGCGGCGGCAAAATCAATCACATCCCCATCCGCACCGCAGCCGAAGCAATGGTAACGCCGATCCAGCTTCATGCTTGGGGTTTTATCGTTATGGAACGGGCAGCAAGCCATCCCGTTCCGACCTACATGGATTCCATAATACTCCGCAGCCTGTCTTGTTGTGACGGACTGCTTCACAGCTTCGAATACATTCAAATCTATCCCTCCTTGAAAATAAGAAAAGCACCTGACATTCTCTAATTGAAAATGGCAAGTGCCTGTTAAAGTTCCATATCCTGTTGTCTGTGTTTCTCCTGTGCCGGGGCGGTTCTTTGTGCTTTTTTCTCGTCAGTCTTATCCTGCAAGACTTCTTTGATGGGCTGCTTCTTGGGCGGCTCTTTGCTTTCCTCTGTGCCGGGTGTGGCTTTCCGTACCCAGTAGCGGATGTCCCGCAGCTTCTTCAAATCCTCCTGTACCTCGGTCAGTGGTACTTTCAGCTCTGCGATTTCGCTGAGAAGCGTTTCCTGCTCCTGTTGCAACTCATTTTTCGTTTTATCCTTATCGTCCGGGTGCTTGGCAAGGTAGTCAGCGGCTTTCTCATACCGGGCAACCTCCGGGTGTTCCTGTTTGAATTTCCCCTTTATTTTCTTAAAAAATATCTTCTGGTACTTCTCATAGACAGCCTTACATTCCTTGCAGTCTGTCCGGCTGGCAAGAATCCCGTCAATCACTTTGCTCCGGGCTTCCTTTGGCTTCATCTGATTGCGGTAATCTGCGGCTGATTTCCCGGAAGATTCCAGAAACGCTTCTAAGTCCTCCACAGTGGAAAGCCCCTTTTGCCGGAGATAGGACAGGGCTTCGCTGACTGCCTTTAAGTCCTGTGAAGTTCCCCGGTTCTGTCCAGCCCTTGTCCAGTCCTTCCGTTCTTCCTTTCGTATCTCCATATACTTCATCAGCAGATTGGGAAGAAGTGTCGCTTCCTCCGCCGCCTTTTGTGCAAGCAGCTCCTTCCGTTTTTCTCCCAGCTCGGTAATCCAGCCTTTGAGGTTTTGGATAAGCTGCCGGATGGACTTCATCAGGCGGTTGGCGGCTCTGATTTCCCGGTTCAGGTTGCCGATATTCGTCTGGATACCTCGCTTTTCCATCTGCCGGACAGCAGTCCCCTCATGGACAGTGGGGACTATATCAAGCCCCTGTCTGGCATAGGAACGCAAGTCCACACGCTCCGGGCGGTCATTGGCGTCCAGATAGCGGTTCTGGATAACCTCCCATTCATGCCGCCAGATTTCACAATACTTCTGGTCGTTCCAGTCCACCGTATCCTCCTTGTGGCTTTTCCACCTGCCGGACGGCAGCTTTATCCGTTCCCCATTCTCGTCAAGGTCATAAACCTTGCGGCTCTTGGGAAGCCATTTTCCATGTTCATCCATTGCCCGCATGGTCAGCAGGACATGGGCGTGGGGATTGTGTCCCGGCGGATGGGGGTCATGGATGGCAAAATCAGCAATCATGCCTTTGGAAACAAACTGCTGTTCACAAAACTCCCGTACAAGGACAGCGTACTGGTCGGGCGGTATCTCTCTGGGAATGGTAAGCACCCACCGCCTTGCAAGCTGGGAGTTCCATTGCTTTTCCACCGCTTCGGCGGCATTCCATAAAGTATTGCGGTCTGCATATTCCTGTGGAGCATTTGCCGGGAGCAGGATTTCATTGTGGACGATACCACGCTTTTCCGGGTAGTGCTTTACTTGCTGGTCGTATTCACAGAACAGCTTTTCGCCGCTTTGGTAAGCAGCGGCGGCAACCGCAGACTGCCGCTGGCTGCGCTGAACAATCGTGATTTCGTTGTGTGGACAAGGCATTTCGTGTCCCTCCTTTCGCTAATTGGTGGATGGGGTGGCGTTTTACCACCTCATTTTGGGCAGAAAAAAAGCAGGAGACCTTTTTCAGATTTCCTGCTCGGTGTGCCACTGTGTGAGCGGCGGGTATTTAGTTGTAAAAGTTCGGGACAAGTTGACCCGATGTAAAGCTAACAAACTGGAATTGCACCAAAACAATCTAAGACAACAACGCTGCCCTACTTGCGATTTTTTCTTGTACTGCGGAAACAGTTTCTTGAATGGAATAAGTGGTCGTATCTATAACATTCGATTCATATATTCCCAGATTGCAAAATTGCTCCCACATGGTTTCTACCAATTCGATATTTGTCTTTCGGTCTAACTTTGAGCGTTCAACAGCTCGCTTCAAGGTTTCTTCCTTACTTGCCCTTAAAATAATATAATGCACCTCATAATGTTCCCGAACAAGACTTTGCCACGGCTTTAAAAACCACGGTCCGATAATACCGTCAACAATTACATCATATCCACCACGAGCATATCGCTTCGCAGCTTCTAAAAACGCTTCAATGACAATCAAATTTTGCTCATTTGATTCTGGCAAATGCGGTGGTATTGCCCCTTTACTCAAATAATGATAAAAGTCATCTGTGTGCATATGCACAGACTTTTCCAAATCTGATTCTTTTGCAACAGCAGATGCCGTTGTAGTTTTTCCTGTCCCCGGCGCACCTGTGATTACAATAATTCTACCTTGATTCATCTATATTTTACCTCCACAAATTACGATTTTCTTAATTCTACAAACTGGAATTTGAGTCTCTGTAAAGCTGGAATTAACCCATACAATTATTTTAATTTAGAGGTTCTTACGCAATTATCCGTATTTTGTAATTTTTCAATACTGGAATGCCAGTGTAAATCAGCATTCTCCATTTTTATTAAAGCGAAAAACGTAAAATTGCGGAAGAACCAATTTAGATATTCACAATTTTACTTGCCACAGTATCTCGAAAAACACTGTCATGTTCTACCAGGAGCATGGTCGGGGCAAACTCCGTTATGAGTTGTTCAATCTGCATACGTGAGTACACATCAATAAAGTTGAGCGGTTCATCCCATACATACAAGTGTGCCTTTTCACAAAGGCTTTTCGCAATTAGGACTTTCTTCTTTTGCCCGCCAGAAAAGTCTTTAATATCCTTTTCAAACTGTACACGCTCAAAGTCCATTTTCCTAAGAATTGCCTTGAACAAACTTTCATCAAGGTTGTTTTCTTCTGCAAACTCGGAAAGGGTTCCACATAAATACGATGTATCCTGTGGCACATAAGAAATTACAAGCCCAGAGCCAAGTGTTACTGTACCCGTATAATCTATGGACTGCCCGACTACCAACTTTAACAGGCTACTTTTGCCACTGCCGTTCTTCCCGTCAAGCACAATGCGTTCTCCCTGTCTTATTTCAAACGAAACAGGTTCACAAACTGAAATGCCATCATAACAAACTACTACATTCGATAATGATGCAATCAAATCTGTATGGTAATTAAGCGGTTGTATCTTGAGTGCTTCTGCGGTTTCCACATTTTTCAGCAATGCTGATTTTTGTTCGATTGTCTGTTGTTGTCTCGCTTCTATAGATTTTGAACGCTTCATCATTTTGGCGGCTTTATGACCGACATAACCTTTATCTCCTGCCCCAATTTTGGAAGCTTCTACACGTTCAGACCATACTGCAGAGCGTTTTGCCGACTGCTGTAATCGTCTGATGTCCTTTTGCAAACGTTCGTTCTGAGCCAGTTCAAATTCTTGCTGTCGCTCAAAATTTGACATCCATGATGAAAAGTTTCCTCTTTGCACTTCGATATTCGCTCGGTTAATCGATAGAATATGGTCAACACAATCGTCAAGAAAGCGACGATCGTGAGAAACTAAGATGAATCCCTTTTTCTTTTTCAGATATGTCGCCACACTTTTTCTCGCTTTGGCATCCAAATGGTTGGTAGGTTCATCAATCAGTAGGAAATGCCCTTCATTAAGAAAAAGAGCGGCAAGCAAAACCTTTGTCTGCTCTCCGTTGGAAAGTGTTTCAAAAGGTCGCCAAAGCACATCGACATCAACATCAAGATAAGAAAGTTCTCGCATAAGTTCCCATTCTTCCGCAAGTGGGCAAACCTCCTGCAATATATCCTCTGTAATACGATTCTTATCTGAAACGGGATAAGGAAAATAATCAAACTGTACGGATGATAGGATTTTTCCGCTATACTCATATTTCCCAAGCAGAAGATTCAGAAAGGTTGTTTTACCTCGTCCGTTTCTGCCCACAAAACCAAGCTTCCAATCGGTATCAACCTGGAAACTGACATTTTCAAAAACATTATCATAACTTGTCGGATATGAAAACGTAAGGTTTTCAATTTTAATCATTGACATAAATATTATCCTCCTTTGCCTGTCATACGATATAAAGTCGGTTCGGTGAATGTTTACTCCGTATAGATTTCACCAAAAGGAACCGACACTATACGGAGTGAATCATGTGTAACTATCTGATCTGCACTATTCATAAAGCACCTCCAAAACAAAATAAGAGCCGCAAGAAAGTTTATCCTTGCAGCTCGTCATAGCATAATAACACCACTAAGCAAAAGTGGCAACAGCACTATATTGAGTAAGATAGACATATAACTTTCTTGCAATAGACACAATAATGCCAAAGTATAGCACTACCGCATATTTTGATTTTATTTGCAAGAAAAGTTAATCATCTTCCCACCTCTTTCTAAATTTCAAAATATTATACCATAAATCGCAGGCAAATACAAGTGGTTATAAAAATTTAACAAATCGCTTATAATACAATCATATAACTTTACGCATTCCTTACTGACCGTAAAATTCCGATTTATTGCTGACTTTATTATACTTTATTGCCTATCGAAAAGATAGCATATTTTATGAAACTTGTCGGCTGGGAACAGCTTGCAACGCAAGGTGTCCCCAGATGACAAGTCCACAAAAGGGTAGCTGGCGGTAGCCAGCGCAGGGGAAGCGTAGCGTCCCCTGTATGATTTGGAGCAGACCATGACTGCGAAAAATCACAGCCCTCCGGCAAGGAGCCTTCGGAGAACGCAATGCACCAACCTTTGGGTGGTGTATAATTGCGCCCTTAGTAAACTAAGGGGTTTCCGGCTTCTCACGTTCCAGCAGTTTCTTCAATAGTTCCTGCGTGTCCTGCCTGTGAAAAATGAGTGTCAACAACAGCATGACATCATCATCTGTCAGGCGTTCCGGCTCTTGCAGAAAACTTTCCAGCATACCGCCACGAGTACAGAGCCGGTGTGTCCGTTCTTTTCGGGTAAGCTGCTTTAGCTGGTGCTGCAATGCCTTTTCATCATTGATGGCTTTCCGCAGTTTCTTTTCACTCTTTTCCAACTCTCGGTTGAGCTTTTCCAGCTTTGAGGTATCAGGCAAGGGCAGCGTCCTCCTTTCCCGGTATCAGCACATAAATCCTGTTTGGTTCTCCAACGCCCTGACGCACTCGCATGATCAGTCCGGCGGTTTCCAGTTCATTCAGAGAACGCTTGACCGTCATGGGGCTGCGGGACAGGACTGCGGCAATGGCTGTGACAGGGAAGCAGATAAACAGGATTCCGTTCTCGTCCTCCTGTCCGTTGGATAGCATAGCGTCCAACATCCGGCAGTACATGACCTTTGCGGTGCTGCTGACTGGAAATCCTGTCAACGCTCTGGGAAAGGGCATACAGGGCGGCAACGGTGTGCCTATCGTCATAAATTCAAAATTCATTCGGTGTGTTCCTCCTTTTTCTTTGCTCTTTTGGATAAATAACGGGGGCAGTCAACCACAACCGCCCGGAAGCTCTGCTTGCACCCATGCTTGCATTTCCGGCATAATTCGTTGTAAGTGACACGCCCCCGGTCATTGAGGTAAAAAGAAAGCTCATGCTTCCTCTTTTTGCTCATTCTCGGCATATTGCGTTTCCTCCCGTTTTAGTGTATAGTTTCGGGGCGATTTTCGGCAAAATTACGGTCATAGAGCCGTCTAAAATCTCCAGAAGTATCAGCAATAGGGTAGACTATCCCCCTATCAGATTGTCGTGTTTCGGTATCATTTCGGTATCAGTTCGCCAGTTCTCCCCGGTGTCGTTCCTCCCCTGAATCTCACAGCGGCGTATTGCTCCCTTTGGTACGCTCGTTTCGGTCAGGGTTCCTCCATATCCCTGCCAAAAGTCATGGCGCTACATCGCCGGGGAAGCATATCCCACACAGGCTGGTCATTCGATTGGAATAATCCATCGATGAACTACCTGTATCATAGAACATTTTTGTGCCCTGTGCCGTATGTCCACAAAGTAGGAATTAAGGGTAAAAATCAGAAATTTCCACGATTGCGGAAAGTATGATATAATCCAGTTAAGCGGCAGTAATGAAACCGCCGGAAAGGAGCGTGCGCCCATGAAAGGAGCGACAAGCATACAGGAACGCCTTTGGGAACTCCGCAAGGACAAAGGCTTAAATCTGGAAGAATTATCAGAGCTGACGGGCATTTCCAAATCAGCTCTTGGCAGTTATGAAAAAGAGGATTATAAGGAAATCAATCATGGCAACCTTATCACGCTGGCAGACTTCTATGGGGTTTCCGTTGATTATCTGCTGTGCCGGACAGAGAACCGGGAGCAGATCAACACGCCACTAACAGAGCTGCATTTGAATGATGAGATGGTGGCACTTCTGAAAGGCGGTCGGATTAACAACCGTCTGCTCTGTGAGCTTGCCACTCATAAGGACTTTATCAAGTTTCTTGCGGACATTGAGATTTATGTAGATGGGATTGCCACCATGCAGATTCAAAACCTCAACGCCCTTGTCGATACTGTCCGGCATGAAATCATTGAACGGTATCGCCCCGGCGAAGACGACCCGCATTTGAAAGTGCTGCAAGCCGCCCATATCAGCGATGATGAATATTTCAGCCACATGGTTCTTGATGACCTCAATCTCATTATCCGGGATATTCGGGAAGCCCACAAAAAGGACAGCGAGAGTGCGCCCCAGACCACCGTTGCCGATGAATTGAAAGAAAATTTGGAAGCGGTTGAAAATTTCAAGGGCAATCGGGATGAAAAGCTGGTTGTCCTTTACTGCAAGCAGCTCGGCATCAACTATAAAAATCTGTCAGACGAAGAATTTCGCTGGCTCATTCGGATTCTACAAAAATCAAAGAAAACAGGAACTCCTATCAGTCAAAGGAAAAAACGGTAAAGAAAAACCGCTGTTGCATGGT
The DNA here is from genome assembly GCF_052065395.1 of Bariatricus sp. HCP28S3_F11. Taxonomy (NCBI): domain Bacteria; kingdom Bacillati; phylum Bacillota; class Clostridia; order Lachnospirales; family Lachnospiraceae; genus Bariatricus; species Bariatricus sp. HCP28S3_F11. Next base: position 8,458 of record NZ_JBQHUC010000004.1, read on the forward strand.
TGTGTTTGCTTCCATGTAGCAGCGGTTGGTGCTATACTTATTCAGTTAAAATTTCAAAGCGATAAAGTGGAATTTATCTTAGAAATTACAGCAATGTTATTTTGATAAACTTTCAAGAATTGAAATATCATGCTTATCTTTATCTCTTAATTCATAACCTGAATGGAAAACTCTTTGGCCTTTTAAGGATATACAAGGAATTGTTTTTCCTTCAAAAAAAGCACTACCAAAGTAATCTTTTTCAAACTCATACCAGCCACCCTCTAAATCAGCTTGTTTTGAAGTTCCGTCCTCACTTAAAACGAACGGGTGAATGTCTAAGTAACCAAGTTCATCACTATATAACTCTATTCTAACCGGTTTCCAGTCTGTATCAATTTTATAGCCCAGATTCAAAAGCACATTTAACAATTTTTCCGTATGTTGAGCATCAAAATTTATATCTATATCTCTATGAATTCTTGTTTGTTTACCAGCTAAAATATCTACACCCCATCCGCCATCCAACCAGTATGTAATTCCAGTATTTTCGAATAATTCTATTACTTTCATTAAATCTTCTTTTGTTGTTATTTCTTTTCTACCCATACAAAGTCTCCTTTACAACTTCTAATTTGTAATAATCATTCTACCATACCGTTATGAATAAATCATCTCATGTAAAACAATTTCTTCTGCCCGGTTGTGAATGTTATTGCAACGCTGCACCCATTCCATTTGACGGGTACGCTTCAATTCCTCGGTCACGCCCTCGGCAGCTTTCATCTGCTCCATGATGGTGTCTAACCGTTTCTGTGCCTGTTCGTTCAGGTCTGCAAGATATGTCCACAATTCCCCGGTCAGGGTCAATGTGTGTAATCTGGCTGGGCAGACTTCTCTTAAATATTCCCGGTGCATCCGTCCGTACTTTCCGATGGGGCGGTGTTCCTCCGGCAACTTCAAGTCCGGGATGTAGTAATCTCCAACAAGGATATAATCAATTCCGTTTTCTTTTATTCTTGGTTTCAATTCGCTCATGTTCCTTACCTCCTGTGGAAGCAGGCTCGTCTGGTACTAACTCAATCACATCGGTAATCTCACAATTCAGCGTTTCGCAGATACGGGCTAATGTATCCATGCTGATGTGCTTTCCCTCTTTGCTCATGTTGGCAATCATATTTGTTGTCATACCAGCGGCAAGCCTTAAATCCTCTTTTCTCATATCACGCTCTAACAGTGTGTGCCAGAGTGGTTTATAGCTGATGTGCATATTGTTTTCCTGCCTTTCTATCCATACCACCGGAGCGGCTGCCCCGGCAGGAACTTTTCTCTTATTATAGCACCAATCTTGTGAAATCACAATTTATTCTTGTAGCCTGCCGCTGATACCGTCTGGATTGGCTTTTCCTTTCTTTTTGTTCCCTTTAATTAGCCATGAACTGCTTCATGCCCTGGGACTTGGCACCAGGGTTGTCGTTACCGTAACCTTCCAGAAGATTGATTGCTCCCCAGATACCGAGACCTGCGCCCAGAGCCACCACCAGAGTCTGAAGAACGCCTACTGCGCTATTGAAAAATGCCATAATAAATTTCCTCCTTGTATCACTCCTTTCAACGAAAAAAGCCCTCTGACATATCGTGACTTACCTTTGCTGTGTAGAAAGGGTCGATAGTAAGAGGGGCATTATATATCGCAGCAAGCAGATACTGCTTGACGTTGCGAACATCAGTTTTGTTTTCTTTGAAGCAGTCAATAACGAAACAGATATGGTCTGATTCCAACTTCATAAATCTGCTTTTTACAATTTCAGCTGGCTTATCATCACTGGCGATACGAATCAGCTTGCGTCTGGTACATACTGTTTCAACGATCAAGTCCAAAATGGAATTAAGCAGATTGTGGTCGTATGGATACCTGGACAGCAGAATATCAAATTCAAGCTGTTCTCTGAAATAATCGTAATATTGTTTCCATTCTCCATTCCCTTCGGTTCCTTTTCCACAAAAACCGGAAGATAGGAAAGGATCAGTATCACTATAATCAGTATAATTAGTATCAGTATTATTTCCTCGTGGTTTTCCCGACTCCACAATCGGGGTTTGTCCGACTCCAGAATCGTGATTTTCCCGACTCTTGAATCGTGATTCCACAATACTATCCACACCACTGACAAAGTTCTTCACATAGATCAGGTTGGGTTTTCCAAGTCCCTGTCTTTTGCGTTCAATCAGACCGCATTTCTTTTCCAATTCGTTATAGAGCTTCGTGGCCTTGTTATCACCACAGTTCAGTGCCGCCATCGTTTCTTCCAATGTGAATATGATATAGACACGACCGGCAGCATCCATCCAGCCGTTCCGGGCTGATAGATTCATGCGGTCAAGCAATATACCATAGAGCAACTTTGCGTCGGTAGACACATTCCAGAAACGATCATCAGTGAACAGCATCTTCGGTATTCTGTAAAAGGAGAACTGTTCTGCCTGCTGACCATAGAAATAATCAAATTCCATTTTTGCTCACCTCCCTCGGATGGAAGGGGTCGCTGACCAGAGGAGATTCCCTCAGTGTGCAGCCCTTGATTGCATAAGGACAACGCACATAGTAACAGCTTCGATATTTCCACTTTGGCTGATGGAACTCACATTCTTTGCAGCTTCGTGGAGTCGTTCGCTTGGAGATCCGAGAGCCAGGAGCTTTTTTCATTGTCCTTTCCATGGACAGAAATTTTTTGTCCTCACTCATATTATCGGATGCCAAGCTCTCGCAGAATTTTCTTCGTACACCACCCAATACAAGGGTGATCCCGTCCGTAGGGACAGCCATCGCATTCTGACTGAACCTTTGGTGCTTCACGAATCAGGTAATAGCAATTACCTTTGCCCAGACTACAGCCCGACCGTGTTCCTTTCCAGAAATAGCACTTGCTGCATTCGCTTGGCTTATCTGGGGCATACATTTCCTCTTGCACATCCTAACCTCCAATCCTCGATATTTTTCCGGGATGCCCGGAAATGAAAAAAGAGCGTTTACCCATCCCTTGAAAGGGGCGAATAAACGCTCTATGTAAACACGGTAATATTCAGTTTTATTGCCTGTAACGGCATAGCACTCAAAACAACCGCCTTTTTTTATTAGCAGGTTTTTTTGCACGATTTTCGGCCTGATTAGCAGGAGGGGCATTTTCATTAGCAAAAACAGCCCGTTTTCTGCTAATGATTAGCAGAAATTTTTGTCTTATGACAGCAGTTCAATTTTTTAGGGCTTGTCAAAAAAACGAATTTGGAGTAGAATTCAGAACCATAAAAAACTAAGGGTGCTTCCGATAGGAAAAACTTTTTGGAACAAGAAAAGCCGAAAACCCTTGAAAACAAAGGCTTTCGGCGTTGTTAGCTGGCGTCGCAAAAGGGACTTGAACCCCCGACCCCACGCTTAGGAGTTCTAGTCCGTAGTGTAAATTCCAGTCAAGGAATGATATTCTAAGTTAAGGAAAGCATTGATTTTTCTAACTTTCCTGTAATTCTGTGTCAAAATAAGAAAACGTAAAATCATCCGAGTAAAACGCCTTTCGGTGGCAAACCGGTGGCATTGCCACCCTGAGGGTTCAACCATTGCGTTCCATGGAGTTCATAACTATGGCTACCATTCCCACATAGCCTGCAGCAATGATAACATCATTTTCTTATTAGATTACCTATATTATAGCGTGTGTGAGGTCGGATGTCGATGGTTTTTTGACCATTATTTGCACTAATTTACTCAAACTTTCTTGTTCTTAAAAAGATGGAAGCATCTGTTCCCATCTTTACATTCCTTCACTCCATCTATTCTGCAAACTGGAAGTTGTCTAAAATAGTAAAGCCGTACCGCTTACTATTTTTTCTTTTACTGCTGAAACAGTATCTTTGATTGAATGCGTAGTTGTATCTATAACATTTAATTCATAGATTCCCAAATTGGAAAATTGCTCCCACATGGTTTCTACCAATTCGATATTTGTCTTTCGGTCTAACTTTGAGCGTTCAACAGCTCGCTTCAAGGTTTCTTCCTTACTTGCCCTTAAAATAATATAATGCACCTCATAATGTTCCCGAACAAGACTTTGCCACGGCTTTAAAAACCACGGTCCGATAATACCGTCAACAATTACATCATATCCACCACGAGCATATCGCTTCGCAGCTTCTAAAAACGCTTCAATGACAATCAAATTTTGCTCATTTGATTCTGGTAAATGCGGTGGTATTGCCCCTTTACTCAAATAATGATAAAAGTCATCTGTGTGCATATGCACAGACTTTTCCAAATCTGATTCTTTTGCAACAGCAGATGCCGTTGTAGTTTTTCCTGTCCCCGGCGCACCTGTGATTACAATAATTCTACCTTGATTTATCTATATTTTACCTCCACAAATTCCGATTTGTTGATAACTCATTATATCATAAATCTATTCACTGTATCATAAATCTATCCACTTTTCAATCTATATCACGCAATTAACTTGGAAAGGAACACCGCCGAGCAATGGGTTATCTCGGCGGTCACTCTTTTACTCGTTGTCCGCTCCATACGATACCGACGACGGAATTCCGTTATCATTTAGATTTTTCTCGATATCCTTCACCGGAAGTGAGGAAAAATACGCTTCTCTTCCCTCTTTTATTATAAGCTCGTGGCACGGCTTGTTTCCGGCGTTGTCGGGAATGCGCGCGTCCATTATGTTCACGGCTATCATCTCGGGAGTAATGGCGGCTCTCCCTCCGGCTTGACCTACGCACACCACCGCGTCGGGTCTGTATTGCTCCACCGCTTTTTTAAGAACCTCTCCTGCCTTTCCAAACACCGTCGGCACTTCGAGCTTTAAAATTTCCGCGCCTTGTATATCGTTTTAAGGGCAAGTAAAGAAGAAACTATGAAGCGAGCTATCGAACGCTCAAAGTTAGACAGAGAAACAAATATTGAATTAGTTGAAACAATGTGGAAGCAATTTTCCAATTTGGGAATCTATGAATTAAATGTTATAGATACAACTACGCATTCAATCAAAGATACTGTTTCCGCAGTACAAGAAAAAATCGCAAGTAAGCGCACCACTCTTGTGGAAGAAAGCGAACTTACTCATGTTGCGGCTCCTGATAATCCCACGAAAGAGTTTGAGAACCGGCAAGAGCGTTTTGCACTATATCGAGCAATGCAACAGTTAGATGCCGAAACTCGTGAAGTAATCCATCTGCGATTAGCCGGTGATTTCTCTTTCCGTGACATCGGTGACATTCTTGGGCACAGCGAAGTATGGGCTCGAGTGCGCTTTTATCGTGGTAAGGAAAAACTTGTAAAGATTATCGGAGGTGATAACAATGCGTGAAACCAATCTTGACTGCTGCGTAGTCAGGGATTTACTCCCATCCTATCTTGAAGAATTGACCGAGACAGAGACCTCTGCTATGGTCAGAGAACACATTGAGCATTGTGCGGCCTGCCGCCAGCTTGAAGAGGATATGCGCAGGCAGGTTCCTATTGAAAAAGCGCCACAGCGTGCACTTAGATTTTTAAAGCGTGTTAAACGCACTCGCTTAATAGCGGCAATTCTTTCCGCACTTGTTGCCCTGTTTTGTATAGGGTGGCTCTATGATTTGGAGTTTCATTATGCCAATACAGAAGCCGGTAGGCTGGAAGCGGTATGTGACTATATTCCTTCACCGGAAGGCAACACTATTTCCGGTGTGGAAGCAGGAACTCCGGTTCGTGCAGTCTCGTGGCAAACAATAGACAATCACCTGCTGATCTTTTTCGCAGCTGATAACGAGGAAAATGTTCATGGTGTTATGCATCTTTACTCTGTTAATCCTGTTCAAATTTTATTCCTCCTCTGTGACTTCCATAAAAAGTATATCCTATGCGTTCTTAAGCTAGCTGCTGTTAGTGCTTCTCATTGCACCCTGGTTATAAAAGCCATACTCACAAACCTCTTCACCAAAACTCTTTACATCTCTAATATAGAACTCTATCTAGCGAACTTTTAGAAAAGATATAAAACATCAGAGTATGGACAGTTGCGGATGTACTTCAGAAAAGATTAGATGTCTAAAAAGCTTGTAGTTAAAGCTTTTTAGACATCTAAATCTAGGTACTAAAACAATTCATCCAGTAAAATATAATATTTTATTTTCTCCCAATCAGGCTTGATCCCCAGTAAGTCAAAAAATAGCTCGACATACTGTTCTTCCCCGATATCCTCCCTGATCGACCGGACGCAGAAGGCAATGTCATACCACTTGTCCGCCCTGCCGCTTCTCCCAAGATCAATAAAGCCACTTACTTTGCCATCTTTCACAAAGATGTTGCTGTCTCCCAGGTCGCCGTGGGAAAAGACAAGTTCCTCTTCGGGCTTTTCCGTCTTTAAAAAATCATACAGCTCGCGCGGATCTTTAAATGGAGTGTCTTCTTCCCAGTTTTCGCAATCCACATCGGCCAGATCGTTATTCAGTAAGTAATCCAATTCGGCTAAGCGGCTGTCTAAGCTATTCGTATAGGGACAATCCGATATGTCGATGGAGTGAAAGAGCCTGATGCACTCCGCATACAGCTCGATAATCTTTTCAGGGCTTTGTTCATCTTCATACTCTTCCGAGCAAAGGACGCCATCGGCCTCACTCATGAGCAGATTGCTCCAGCCATCATGCCGTTCAAAGTGCAGGACCTTTGGAACAGGCAGCTTTCCTTCCAGCCATAGCATCATGTCCTTTTCCCGTTCCACATCATAGGTGGTCCCTTTATACCGGCTGTCCGTCATTTTTAAATATAGGTTTTCATTTTCTCCCACCAGCTTATATACCTTAGCAGGAGACATTCCTTCCGTATCTTTTACGCAGCGGTATTTTTCGATCAGTTTTTTCAATTCCGGTGATATTCTCATTTTAGCCATTTATTATTTCCTTCCTCTTTTCTACAGTATTTAAAGATACCCCAAGAAGCTAATTATAACAAGACGAACTCCAATTCACTGTTCCTTGCATTCTAAAACCTTAAATACCAGAAAACAGCTTTTTCAAAGTTGTTTTCAAAGTTGGCGTATAACATAGTATCGACGGAGCCGATTTTGAAACCACAATTATGATAGAATTTACAAGCTATAAGGTTATTGTCCTGGGTTTCAAGCATTAGTCCATGCAAGTTTTTATGCTTTGCCCATTCTATAGATATATTGATAAGCGCGCTGCCTATGCCTTGCCCCCTGAAATCCTTACATACGGCGATATCTTCTATATAAGCGTACCGGTTCCAATTTTTTCGCAGTTTAACTTTTCCGACGCATTTATCGTCTTGGTAGTAAAGATATATTATCTTATCAGTATTGTCAATATATTCAAGGCAATCTGCCTCCTCATCCTCTTCATCCTCTTCGTCTTGGTAGCTTTTTAAATATGGCGCTTCATAGAGTAATTCTGTAAAGGTCCAATTCTCGTTTTCATACCTCGGTATAATCTTACCTATCACCTCAAATGGTTCGCTGGGTTTATCGATATCTTTCAGGTGCCCTGCTTTCATTTCTGTAATCACTGTTCCCGCCTCTCTTCTATATCAGCGGCATATGTGCTATCCAGGCAGCCGGTTTTACCAGTGTATTTTTTATACATGTCCCTGGTATATTTTGTTATATTCCTATCATACTCCGGATAGGCATAATGAAGCCTTTCCGCCACCTCACCGGATACCGCCCTGAACAATTGATGGCATAGAAATAATGCTTCCCATATGTTTTCATAGGAATCCATCCGGTAGGTGGACAAAAGTTTCTCCCACAAATCCTCGGATATATACCTTTCAATAAACTTATAGTTCTTGCCTACACTTAATTTAAAGCCTGTTTCGATGCCGACCTTCCATGATATCATTCTCAGCAGCTCATGGCGAACAATCTGATTAAAATGATCAATAGCAAATAAAATTTCCTTACGGCACAATCCTTTAATAACATAAGGTGTTACATTCCAAAATTCATTGCAGCAATCATCATACTCCCTTGCGCTTGGCTTTCTTACATGATAATGATAAAAGTCATCTGTGTGCATATGCACAGACTTTTCCAAATCTGATTCTTTTGCAACAGCAGATGCCGTTGTAGTTTTTCCTGTCCCCGGCGCACCTGTGATTACAATAATTCTACCTTGATTCATCTATATTTTACCTCCACAACTTCAAAGTTTCTGTTCCTTACAAATTTACGATTTGCAAAACTCACAGTTTACCTTATTTTAACACAAAAAAGCGATATCATATAGATACTTTCATCTATACAATATCGCCATTTCCTCAGTGGTCTCTATACTTTCATTGTCTTTGCCAATGATGTAAGCAATGCCGCCATTTCCGGGTTCGCCAGCACCTTCATTAACAATTCCGCATCTACTCCCTCCGGCACAGCCACTGCTGTATTACTGTTATTTGCCTGACTGCGCATCTGGGGATTGAGATTTTCCTTATTATAAAAGGCATTTTCCATCAGTTCTGCATTTTTTCTCCGGTCCTCGTCAATGATATGCCCATACACTTCCGTTACCATATCTGCCTGCGCATGACCGGAATCTCCCTGCACCGCCTTGATGTCTCCGCCGCTGAGTTTTAACTTGTAGGTAACACTGGTATGTCTGATGCTGTGAAAAACCACATCCGGCAACCCAAGCTTATCAATAATCTTCTGCATTTTATCTCTCAGGTAACTTTCCCCGATTGGAAGACCGAAGGTTGTGGACATAACCAGATTATAATTCTGATACTCACTGCCAAGCGCCTCTATGAGTTCATCCTGCTCTTTCTTCAGATCAACCAGGCATAAGGCGACAGATTTTGGGATATAGACCCTGCGTATACTGCTCTCTGTCTTTGGTGTTTTCAGCACCCGGACTGTTTTATTATTATTTCTCATGGAAGGGAAGGTTAAAATGATATCCTTTGAATTCAAATCATCAACTGCCTTTTTCGATACCCGCTCCACTTCCTTATTGATAATAATGTAAGCACGGTTCTCTGCAATCGCTTCCTCGGATATATCCATGCAGTCCCAGGTCAGTCCAAGCAATTCCCCCAGACGAAGTGTTGCTGTAAAGCTGAGATGAAATGCCACCTTCAAAAGTTTGTTATCACAGGCATCCAGAGCCTGCATCAGCATCTCTGCTGTCCAGATTTCTCTCTCCTGCTTTTTATACCTCGGAACCGTTGCGTCCGTTGCCGGATTTTTCTCCATCAGTCCCCATTTTACTGCCTGCCGGAAGCAGCTTCTGAGAATCTTATGAATCTCATTGACTGTTGCAGCTGATATTTTTTCTTCTCCTTCTTTATTATGAGTGCTTTTTACTGCCGGCATTTCCAGCAGTTCTTTATAATACTTCTCCAGAAAGTGGTTATTGATGCTGGAAAGCTTTGTATCCCCGATTGTAGGAAGGATGTAATTATTGATTACCCTCATGTTCCCGTCATAAGTAGATACAGCCCACTTATCATGACCATAAATCTTCACATATTCCTCAATAAGTTCGTGGAGTCTGACACACGTTGGAGCCTCAAATTTTCCGAGAGACATTTTGTACTCAATTTCTTTCTTCCGCCTGTCTGCTTCTTTCTGGCTGCCATATGTTTCAGACTTCTGATGTTCCACCCCATCTTCGTCCTTCACTTTGTATACCACGCAAAACTTATTTCCGCGCTTTCTTATGAAAGCCATATCATACTCCTCCTTCCCGATATTTCTTAAGCCACTTCAAAAATTCCTTACGATAAATCCGAAGCACTCTGCCCGCTCCCACACATGGGAATCGCTCCAGCTGTACCCATTTCGTGATGGTTGCAGATGTTACCCCGGCAAGAGCCGCCGCCTCCTGTCTCGATATAAATTCCTTTGTTTCCATAGATTCCTCACTTGTAGGCATCTCCTTCTCCGGTTCCTTTATCACCTGATATACATTCTGTGCATTCAGAAATTGCTGAAAGCTTTTCTTTGAAATCCACTTCTTGTTATCATATACCCGGATCTCAAAAATATCTTTATACCGGCTTGCTCTCGTAATGACCGACAGTTTTTCTTTGGTAATTCCCAGAAGGCCTGCCGCTTCCTGTAAAGGAATATAATCTGCTTCCAGATCCGTAAGGGTCGGCATCCTGTCCGCCTTCTGGTACATGATCTGATTCTCATACCACCGCTCAAAAACATCTACCGGAATACGCTTGACTGAATCAACCGTAATGGTTTCCAGATTCTCCCTGCGCCATATTTCATACAGATTTGAATTATGAATACCAAGAAGATTTGCGGCATCCATAAAAGAGTATGATGTTTTCAGCAGTTCTGCCCCCGGTTCCTCTCCATTGACCTTTTTATGCTTCACCTGGTTTGCATACCATTTCTCAAAGCTCTCCAGATCCACCCGCATCCTGCCGTCAATGATTCTTGTCTCAAAAAAATTTCTGTGGACAAGCCAGTAGCTCTCTGTCTTTTTTAATCCAAGGAGCCGGCGCATCTCCGGCACTGACATTGTGTTTTTTAATTTGGGATCTTTATTTGCCTGAAACTGCTCCAGTCTTGTCCTGATTTCCTGTGCGTCACTGATTATTTCCATTCTGATAGATACCTCCTTTTGCTCAATATACCACGCAGACACTCAAACACTTTAGAAGGTAAATCTACGGATTTTCCATTTTCCTATCCAGCCATTCATCGAAGCTCTTCTTGGAAATACGATACTTCGTTCCAATCTGTATCCACCGGAATTCATTTCTTTTCAGTAATTCATACACAGTCGGTCTGCTGATTCCCAGAATCTCCTGCAGTTCCTTGACGGTATAGCATCGCTTTTCTTCCATTACGCAATACCTCCCATCTTCCCATCCATGAAGCCGACTACCTGTTTTTTTACTTTCCGTCTGATTCTGTGGATCTTCTGCTGTGCCGATTCATAGGTAATTCCCTGCTCTTCCGCAATATCAATCAAAGTCTTCTCCCTGCGGAGATATTTTTCAAATGTCTCCTTTTCCGTTCCTAAGATGGACAGCTGACGATTGAACAGCTCATAGTCCTTTCTCATGTCCCGGAGTAAATAGGCATCTCTGATAAATTCCTCTGCCCGATCCACTCCTTCCATCACGTCCCCGGAGAAATCGCAGTTGATTAGTGCCTCCCTTGTCATTACATTTCTGATAGCCTTTTTTGCAGTAGGATCGCTGGTGGTCCCACCTGTCTGTACCCTTACTCCAAGATCTCCCAACGCCCTGTGACTGTTACTTTCTTTCTCACATTCGATCATGTATCGGAGTCCTTCTGTGTATCCGTCTACAATTCCCAAAAAATCTGTATAGTGCTTGATGATGATATCCACTCTCTTTGCCGAGCTGGCATCCACATATATCTTGATCAGGTTCATCTCTGCCATGTCAGTCTCCTTTTCCTAACTAGATTTGGTAAGGATTTTCTTATCTTTACTCTTCCTTACAAGAAAGATTGTAGATTAACACGGAACAGAAATCGTTCCCCAAACACTGAACAAAGTTCGGCGGGAGCGAACATTTACAATCCTGCAAGAACCTTCACTTGCGCAATGGCAGCTCTCCTTAATTCCTTGCTTTTAATCTGCTGCAAAGCAATAGCCATCTGCATCACTTCATCATCAATATCCTCATCCTGTTCCCCTGACAGATATCTGACAGAAGTATCAAGTGCTTTTGCAATCTCCTTCAAAACGCTGTATTTCAGATCAATCTTGTCATTCTCATATTCTGAGATAGTAGACTTCTTGGTAAACAAAATCTCTGCCAAAGCCTCCTGTGTCATGCCTTTCTTTAATCTGCATTCCTTAATTCTCTTTCCTAATGTCATTTCCATCTTTCTCTCCATTTCTAGAGCAAAAAACGGAAACAGACGCAATAAAGGAGTCGACAAAACGAATACCAATAAGACCGGTAGCTAATATGCCACCTGGCTCTATTTCCGTTTTGTCGGCTCCTAATAGTTCTATGCTAATTCCAGCTCGTTACAAACTCTTGATACGCAGTGCCGGCTCTGATGGTTCCTGCCAAATCTGACGGTTCAACTGCTATCTCACTTATTTGATTTTAATAATTTGCAGCTCTTTTCATGGGTTTCATTTTCCCCGGTTCCTTGCTTTTCTGAACACTCACACGGACCTGCCCGGCTCTTCCATCCTTCTCAGAACCTCTTCTGTTCTCCAGAACCATGACCCTCTCTTCGTCCACAAGAACCACAATTTCCCTGTTACACTTCCCACAGGTAATGTCTATATTACATTGTCCCTGGCACTTCATCAGAATTCTGCCACATACCGGGCAGCTGACGTATCTCTTGTCTTTTCTATCTATCATCATCAAAATCCTCCTGGTTGATTGTTACCATTCAACGGATAAGGGAAAGGAAAACCATTGATGATTGTGAAATAACGGATGAATTCCGATGTGCCGAAGTCCGCACCATCCGTCCTTTGTACTTCTCGCTGATCTTTCTTTGTAACTGACTCCATTCTTTGAATTTACCGCTCCTCAACAAACCACATATTGTTATCTTCATAGAAAAGATGGCTCTCTCTTCCATTCACAATACATGTATAGCGTATTCCCACACCTCCGGCTTTTAGACTGGCCGCTCTGCGCACATCTGTTACTCTCTGTATTTCGTATACCTGGCCGTCTTTCCAGATAAAGCTCCTTGGAAGGAGCCGACCATCCTTGGTAAACTCAGCCATGACATTCACATATACCTTACTGCTTTCCATTCCTGACACCTCCTATCCGAAGTACCCATGAGGATGCACCGTATGATCTGCTTTCGCATCACAGGCTGACAAAATTCTGTCACGGTACATGAGTCCTCTCTGAATACTATAAAATCCAAATCTTCTTCGGATGACATCTACTGCATCATCCATCTTCATCTGCTTCTCCCGGAAACCCGGATCCGTGAAAAGATCCAGCTGCTCCCAGAAAGAATCTGTCACAAGATCGGTTCCCCGGATTCCGATACTTCTGAGTGGCTTCTGAAAAAGCTCCGGCGAAAGCTGTTGTTTCTCATACTCATCTGCAGGCAGCCTGTAGCTTTCCTTATAAAGCCGGTACCCTGCTTCTGCGATTTCTTTTGTTATGTTGCTGGCATTCTTAAGCTTTACCTGCTTGGAAAAATGATAAAGGTCTTTGTCCCTTATACTGATTTCTACTGTCCGGCACCGGAATCCATTCTCCCTCAGTCTCGCCGCAACGCTTTCCGCCAGGATATAAAGAACAATCTTCACATCCTCATCTGTCTCCATATCCTTTGGAGTCGTTGTACTGTTACCTACGGACTTGACCGGAGCGCTTGTATTCTCAATCTTTACCGATGAATCATCATAGCCATTGGCAAATGACCAGAGGATGCTTCCCATTTTGCCAAGTCTCCCGATCAGGATTTTTTCATCCGTCTGTGCCAATCCGCCGATAGTGGTAATTCCCATGCTATAAAGTTTTTTCGTCGTAGCACTTCCTACATATAATAAATCTGACACCGGCAGCGGCCACGCTTTTGTTTGGTACTCATCCTTATTCATGGTAGTAATGGCATCCGGCTTTTTGTAATCCGATCCGAGCTTTGCAAAGATTTTGTTAAACGAAACACCGATACTCACGGTAATGCCAAGCTCTGACTTGATCCGGCTGCTGATTTCCTGGGCGACCTTATATCCATCTCCTTTGATTCCCGCGCTGTCTGTCACATCCAGCCAGCACTCATCAATTCCATATGGTTCCTGCCTGTCAGTGTACTCTCCATAAATCTCATGTGTCATCTTGGAAAATCTCAGGTACAGATCCATCCTTGGAGGAAGAAAAGTGATATCCGGACAAACCTGTCTCGCTTGCCACAGCGCCATCCCGGTTTTTACGCCATGACGCTTTGCTATATAATCGGCAGTCAGTACAATTCCATGCCGTGCTTCCGGGTCGCCGCCCACCGCAACCGGCTTACCCCGAAGCTCCGGATGATGCAGAAGTTCTACTGATGCATAAAAGCAGTTACAGTCACTATGTAAAATTGTCCTGCTCATTCATTCACCCTCTTTCATCCACTCATTTCTTTCTGTATGTCTTTTGTCTACAAGGGCTAATATAATACCATTCTCAATGATAATCAAGTGAAGTTTTCTTCATGTTATCTGTCTGAATGATATTTCTATTGATTTTTCACTTTTTTAATGGTATAGTGGATATACATTCATACGATGACAGGATACTTACCACAGCAATTAGAAAGGCTATTTATTATGAAAGAGTTAGGAAAGATCATCGCAAAGAACAGAAAAGAAAACAAAATGAAGCAGGGCGAACTTGCAAAGAAACTGGAAAGCTATGATATTTTTGTAAAGCAGAACACAATCAGTGCATGGGAATCCGGCATTACACAGCCAAGTGCCAGACAGCTACTGGCCATCTGTGAGCTACTTGATATTTATGATGTTTATACGGAATTTATAGGACAAAATCCTATCAATCCCTTCCGCAACCTGAATGAAGAAGGAATCAACAAAGTCATGGACTATATCCGCCTGTTGGAAAAATCCGGCGATTATAAACTGGCAGAGATTATCCCGATTCATGTTGTCCGGGAACGCAAAGTATTCTACACGACAGTTTCCGCCGGTACCGGTTCCTTCCTGGATGGAGAAGATTATGAAATGTACTCCTCTCCCGACATCCCAGAGGAAGCAACCTTTGGAGTGCATATTAGTGGTGACAGTATGGAACCCCGCTACCACAATGATGATCTTGTCTGGATCGAACAGACCGAACAACTTAACGATGGAGAAATTGGCATCTTCTACCTGGACGGCAATGCCTATATTAAAAAATTCCAGAATAACAGAAAAGGAACCTATCTTATTTCTCTCAATAAGAAATACGATCCGATTCCCATCACAGAAAACAGTTCCTTCAAGATTTTTGGCCGCGTACTGTCTTAGTCCGTTTTATTGTACTCCTGCTCTGGTAGCATGTACATAGTGGGAGGGGAAGCAGCCGCTTTATCCTCTGTTTACATTATAAGAAATAATAGCAAGGGGGATTGAAGATATGGATACAGAGACTTTGACCTGTAAGGTGTGTGAAGCAAGAGCTGACTATGGAATTACGCAACAGCAGCTGGCTGATGCTACCGGTATCAGTGTTAGAACCATCATTAGCATTGAAAAGGGACGCCAGCTTCCATCATTACTGTCTGCCATGAGAATCGCAAATTACTTCTCTCTTACGGTAGATCAGCTGTTTGAATATAAGAAAACCAGTCCGTCGATAAGCAAAGGAGACCTTGACCATGAATAATACAGCAATCAATTTCCAAACCATTGCCGTGGATTTCGACGGAACTCTCTGTTACAGCAAATGGCCGGACTGCGGTCAGCCCAATCAGGCGCTTATCACTTACCTTCAGGAATGGAGACGAAATGGCAATAAGCTGATACTCTGGACCTGCCGCGCCGGAGAGGCACTCACAAAAGCAGTTGACTGGTGTCGGGAACAGAACCTTGAGTTCGATGCCGTCAATGACAATCTCCCGGAAATTATTGAACTCTACGGAAACAATAGCCGCAAGATTACCTGCGACTACTATATTGATGACCGGATGTTACTTCCGGAAGCAGTTAAGGCATAGGACCTAATAGTTGGCTCTATGCCTTGTATTTTTGCTCAGTAATCTCCTCCAACAACCTCTGTATATATTGCCATTCGCACAATAATACTGAACCACTAATCAAATAACCACCTATCAATATCCGGGAAGTTATCTTCCACCTCATGTATGCATATAATTTTTTGTGCGGGAATCTCGAATTCAATCCGACCATCATATTGATGTGCAGTTCTATCTCTCCTAATATCCAAATGAATCCATTCTTCTAACATATAGCGTGCAACATCCTGCTTTTGAAATCGATTCATCTTTGAAAATGGAATTGCAAACTCGATAACATAGGGTTTCCCCATCTTTATTATTTTCTTATATTTCTCCAAATTACCATTATGCTTTATGCTTTCCAATGCAAATTCTAAAAATTCGCCACCATATGTTGCCAAAAATTTATCGTAATCCTCATAATAATCCCAGTCATAAATAAAACATATTTCATTTTTTCTGCGATTTACACCATTATTTTCCCATCGATCACGTTCTTTAATTACCTTAGAAATTATGTCATCCACTAATTCTTCGGGAATATCTTGATGTTGCATGTCCTCTCTTAGTGAATCTATATATCTTTCATCAGAAAAAATCAATCCATTATTTTTAATTTTTAAAGGGTTTAACAATCTTGTATTATGATATGCAACTATATCATTTCCTTCCAAGTAATTCATTAATTTACCATGAATCCTTCCAAATTCTGATTTTGGATCCCACAATTTAGATGATGCATAATCATTTATGTATTTTTCTTCAATTATTTCCTTTTTCGTGCCATATGAAAAGTCTAAAATTTCACTCCTAACTTTATGTATATCAGTCGGATACGTTTCAGACTGAAATATTTTTATTTGTGCCATTATACATCCTCATATTATATCTATCCTTTTACCGAAGAGAACCAATGTATGTTCTGCTTTTTCAAATAAATCTTTTTATTGATAGGATGATTCCGATATACTTATCTTTACACCAGAGCAAATTCCATTCAACAGTAAAAATCTATAAACATCATCAATTGAAACCTTTGCTTTAGGACCAATCACTATTTCCTTAATAATGCCATCATTAATACAGCTTTCAAATTTCAAATCTGCATACGCAACCAACTTGTCTTTTTTTACAACATATTGCATTGGTTGAAGTAAAAATTCTTCATTTCTTCCTATTGGAATTGCCTCGCTTGTATATGAAAGAAATTCTTTATCCTCTATTTCTTCATATATTCCCGTATTATAAACAATCCTAACTTCCTTTTCCTCTTCAAATGCTGGATTCTTCAAAAAAGGAAATAGCCTTTCAGCATCATCCATATACTCACAAAAACAATCAAATTCTTCTACGAAATATTCATTGTAATCATCTGAGCATCGTACTGCATCTTGTGCAAACATATTCTCTAAATGCATAAATGCGGGTGCAAATAATTCCTCTTTAATTTTTTTCTCCTGCTTTTCCTTTTTATAAATAACATTATCTATAAAAAACTTCTTTTCAGATTTCAATATTTTCTTAAATAAATTGTAATCAAATCCAATTGCAATACCTACACCATCGTTTCCATAAGCACGCCACTGACTCAACATATCTTTTTTAGTTGAAAAGCATGTAATAAGCGTCTGATGATTCAAATATGATTTTATATCATTTTCCAATTGTTCAAGATGATTATGTGCATTATCACTGTACCAATAATCTTCTTTCAAATCCATAACAATTCCTCTATCCTGTAATTCATCACATAATGTGCGATAGAGCAATTTCATTCCCCATTTCTTTTCCATATAATCATTGGTTTTATTCAAATCACTCAAACGTATTGTTTTATTTTTTATAATCTGTGCAAAAGTATCTAATGAACAATAGTGGTATATATTACCCATCGAAATCACCTTCCCATACATAAATAGTCCGGATTACTGCTACCCATTTGATTTTCCTATGCCTTAGTTTATGGTGCCAGGCACTTTCACTCATGCTCATCTCATTTTTTTAGGTTCTGTAATGCTTCTTCTTGATGTTCTCTCAAAACAAACACCTGCCCACTCTGATCAGGCATATTATCGTCTATGTAAAACAGAGCTGGTGATAGTCCAAGAAATGTGACCAGTTCATCCTTTACGCAATCTGGTGATTCCTCCAGCTGATGATCTGTCCAGCGGAATACTTTCCAGCCTTCATGCACCATACTGTTTTGTTTTAAAAGATCGTCGGTGTACTTAACTTCCGACACCTTCGCAGGATTATGCCAGGTGTTCCCGTCTATCTCAAAAGCCACCTTCCCCAGCTGGCTTTTCAGTGCAAAATCTATGCTCCTATGCTTTCCATAAATATCTACAAATGGGTACTGCAGGTAAACATACTGGCCCTTTTCAGGGCCAAAGGTATCACAGAAAAGTTGTATGAATTTTTCTTCAGCGGAGCTATTTCCCGCATATATTTCCTTCTTATTCATAGTCAACCTTTCTCCTGCAAATATATCAGATTCTGATAGTTTCTTTTATTCCGCTCATCTTCGCGTAGCCCCACATTCGTCTTAAGAGCCCGTCATCATAGCCACTGAATTCCCGCTCCAGGATTTCAAAATTATCTACAGCACGCACCGATGATAACTGCACGATCTTATCGTTTCTACTCTCAATTTTAATCAGGTAATCCGTTGCCGGCAGCCTATTGCTCTTCCGGATATTGCATCTGGGGCATGCCAGTACAAAATTCCACAGATTATCATTTTTTACAAATGTCCATGGTATGAAGTGATCAACATGAATATTCTTATCAAGCCGCTTCCCACAATAGAAACATCTGTCCTCCTGAAACTCCTTATAAAGAATATCTCTATACATGGACAAATCTTTCCTCTTCGGTGTAGCAAGATCCAGTTTTTCCAACACACGCACTAACGCATCGTCATCATTTACTTTCTCAAGAAATCTTGCCCAGGAATAATAATTTAACTTCTCGATCTCCATCTTATATTTGGAAATGAAATGATAGGCTTCATAGCTTAAATATATGCCATCACCCTTTAAATCGAACGCATATAGTTTTCCATCAAAATCGTTGTAAAGAGCGCCAATCACGCATTTCTTGCATTCCGTTGTTACAACACTCGTAATCTTACTACGCTCACGCTCTTCTATGGACTGAAAGATAACGTTCTCCGGGATCTCATATGTTTCAACAGCTTCCATCAGTATTCTTTCGATTTTTGAATACTCAGATTTGCCATTATAGGACATTTGCTTCAGATGATACTTATTAACCAGGTTCCAGTAATTCTCAGCAAACTTTGAAAATAGCTTTCTATATGACAAAAAATAACCAGTTCCTTGTTCAAAAAAATCATATACCTGATCACAGATGGATTTGATCAAGCCAAACTTATATGTATTAGTCTTTCTGCAGGCATCAGAAAATACAAAGTTAAATAAGGACCAGTATTCATCCTCGCTAACTTTTTCTTCCGCAAGTATGCCCGCCTTCAAATTCCATCCCGGCATAGAATCACCACCTAAGCTTCTGCAACCGCTGCCACATTGCAACATCTCTTAATACACTTTACCAGTTCAGTAACATCGTCCTCCGTGTTATAACGACCGATGGATATCCTCACTGAAGAATCAATCCTATCATCACTTAACCCCATTGCCTTAAGCACATGGGATCTATCCTGCGATTTTGAGTTGCACGCTGATCCAATAGAAATACAAATTCCGTGCATGTCCAGCATATTAAGGAGGCCTTCACCATCCATGCCCTTAATCGCGAGGTTCAGTATTCCTGTCGCTCTGTGCTCAGTGTCTCCGTTAATTTCAAAACCTATATTCTCATTACGCAGCTCACTTAATAACAATGACTCCAGCCTCAAA
The DNA here is from genome assembly GCF_052065395.1 of Bariatricus sp. HCP28S3_F11. Lineage (NCBI taxonomy): Bacteria > Bacillati > Bacillota > Clostridia > Lachnospirales > Lachnospiraceae > Bariatricus > Bariatricus sp. HCP28S3_F11. Next base: position 28,019 of record NZ_JBQHUC010000004.1, read on the forward strand.
ATATGTTCATGTGTCCCTGACATGCTTTTGATATTATCCTCAAGAGCTTTTGCCATTGCGTAAATTCCAGCTACATTCTCCGTGCCGGATCTCATTCCCTTTTCCTGGCCGCCACCTAAAACAAACGGATCTATATTGCAGCTTTTACTAATATAGAGGAATCCCACACCCTTAGGGCCGTTAAACTTATGAGCACTCGCAGAGAGCATATCAATCCCCATTTCATGAACATCGATATTAATATGGCCTACTGCCTGGACTGCATCCGTATGAAAAACAGATTCCTTATTGCACGAATGAACCAAATCTGCCATTTGCTTTATATTCTGAATCGCACCAGTCTCGTTGTTCTGCATCATAACTGACACCAGTGCCGGTCTGTCTCCCAGGACTGTTTGCAATGATGATTCGGACACCAGGCAATTGTCATCCACAGGCAGAATATCAAGCGCAATGCCGCTCTCATGACAGTTCTCTGCCGGGAAAAGCACAGCATGATGCTCAATCGCAGATGTGATTATTCTATTGAATTTTGTGCCAATCTGATTTACAACCCAGTTATCGCTTTCCGTACCACAGGAAGTAAAAAAGATTTCTTCTGGATCGGCACCTATGCTGGCTGCAATAATCTCCCTAGCTTCATCAAGAACCTTTTTGGCTTTGCGTCCGAATCCATATACAGCCGATGGATTTCCATACTGATTTGCTGAAATATCCATCAATGCATCCAGAGCAGCCTTACTCATTGCAGTCGTAGCGGCATTATCAAAATATATCATTATAAGCCTCTTACTCTGATATCAGGCATGCGATCCGTGAATTCACGGTCGATTGCAGCAAGCTGTTGTCTGATAATTTTTCTTTTTTCAAATGCAGGATCAAAGCAAACCATCTTGAATTCCTGCGGTGAAATATCTGATGCGCTTCTGACATGCGGATACAGAAGTTTAAGATATCCGGAACACATCTTTATAACTGCATTCGTATCTCTTGTATCAGCGTTCTTCGGAATATCCAACAGTTCTTTTACAATTGCGCTATAGAAGGACTGAGTTCTTGTGTATGACAGAATCTCGGAAAAATATTCCACATTAAGCGAATAACCATTCAGTTTCAGATCTTCACTGATTCTTGGAAGATACCATCCCTCAATAAAGCCATGGAAACGGTCAATCAGTGCATGATCCTGAAATGCCTCCGGCAGTTCTTCAAAATAATGGTTATTCAGCGGACGTTTATTAGCATCCAGATCAATATTTCCAAGCAGAATTATGCCAGCCAGAGAAGTCAACTTAGACTTGCCGACAGTAAATGATCCTTGCTCCATATAATTTTTAAGAGCGCCCTGAATCTCTTCCGGATTATCAAATGAGATGGTCTTTACTTCATCGAGAGATACAAACTCATAGGATGGAATGATTCCGGGAGTATTTTTGCTCATATCATAAAAGAGCTTTGCTCTCGTAATTTTTCCACCACTGATCTGCCATCCATACTTCGACAGGTTATTGAAAATATATGATTTACCGGTTCCTTTCGGTGCCAGCTCAATCATATTCAGGTTTGGTTCTACAAAGACAAGAAGTCTCGTTAAAAACAGCAGTTTCTGATCAAGGGATTCAAATGATGCAGAATTCGGATTGTACTCCATGCTACAGATCAAGAAATCAACCCACTCTTCCAAAGTAAACTGCTCTCTTGCCTGACAATAGTATTCAAAATCCGGCTTATATGGACGGAACGGCTTGAATTTAACCATCTCAGCATATCCTTTTTCTTTGCCGTCCGGCTCAACATACTGCATCGTTACAACGCCCCAGTTCTCGCCTTCTTTAAGAAGACCCTCCTGTCGTGCAAGATATGGGGATACCTTACCTTCTCCACTCTTAATTCCAATATCTGGAATCTGAAAGCGATATTCTCCGCTCTTAAGATCTGACTCAAAGATAATCCTGGCAAGAATCTGAATAACGTCTCCATTCAGTAACTTGCTTCTAATGTTGCTGTCCTTTGTTGGAATATGCTTCTGAATAAAGTCATACAGGCCTTCCGTATCTACCTCATCATCATTGGAAAACTTTTTTATAAGCCAGTCCTTTATAAATGAAGGGACATTAACGCCTGAAAAGAAGCTATAACGATCCGGAGTTTTGTGCATAGATTCTTCCGGAAATATATCTTTAATCTTATAATCTAAATCAGTCATCGAAACCGTCGTCTCCTTCCATATTCTTCTTAGCTCTGCTCTTGGTGTGGAACTTGTATTCCTTTTCTGCGACTACTACTGTAATATCCTGCTCTTTACCTAATTTTAATTTTGCAGAATATACCGCACCGGTCTTCTTCAGGACATGCTGTGTTCCATCGGCTTCTATTAAATGCGCCTCTTCTTCCGGATCAGGAATGATTGCAAATGATATCATTTTATCCAATCCGCTAACCTCAAGCTTGTCATCGATTACCTTATACTGAATACTGCTCTTTGTGCCATGAGGTACAGCAACAATTACTGGTACCAGCATTTCTTCAACTGTTGCGCCGCCATGATCTTCATATCTTGGCTTGTTAAACAGCGATTGATCATTCAGGGAAATTACATATGGTGTACCTGGCTTTATTTCATCCTCGTACACTATATAATCCTCAGTATCCTCATAATCTGTCTTTGCAGCTATCTTGCAGCATCGGCCCTCATGATCCGCTCCTGAAAAATCATATTTTTTCTTTGTATCCGTCCATCGAGCTCTGGCTGTTGCTCCGTGATCTGCCGTAATTACTATTTTCTTTCCGCAAGATTCTTGAACCATATCCTTCACTTTACTTTCCAAAATATCAAAAGCCTTGCGAAGATTTGTGGTTGTCCGGTAGAACTCACCATGAATCACATCACTGTCAAAATCACGGAACCATTCTTTATAAGACACTGCGGACAAATAATCTTTGTTTATATCTGTTATAGACGGCAGATGACAAGCTGCATAATCGCAGAACTCCACATCATATCCATTCTTTTTAAACAACTCAACAAGTAATGGCAAATACTCAGCACCCACGCCATCAAGTACATAGATTTCTGCATCGTCAGCATATTGCTGCACAAGCGTTTCCTGGCGTGGCAAGGCATAATACATGCCATATAGTGTCGTTGAATTTGCGCAGCCGTTAGCATAATACTGTGCCAGGTAACCATTATCCTTGTTGATAACCTTGCTCTCCCTATATGCCTGAAGATAAAACTTCCATTCATCGCAGCCTTCGATGCGCTTTTCAGCATTTCCAAACAAATACATGTACAGAGCTGGATAAACTACTTTTATCTCTGCCTTATCAAGAACACCATTCGAATAAAGATTGATAACAAACTCTTTCTCGGTACTGCTCAGGCCGGTAAATGCTGGTTTGAATATTTGCAAATAATACGACAGCAGACGGTTTATCATTTCAGATTTATCGCATCCCGCCTTCTCGCTCAATTCCACGACGCAAATATCATTCTGCCCACCGTCTAACGATATTTCCACGCTGACAGCCTTAGAAACACCATCATAAATCACGTCGCGAAGTTCCTTCTCAGGAGGAATTGATCCTGCGTATTTGTTCAGTTCCTTTATGATCTCAATACGTTCTTCTAAATATCTGGAATTGCTGGTCCAGTATCCCTGCTGCCATACGGAAATCAAAAATTCCTTTTTTGAATTGGTCTTTAGGACTTTCAGCACCTTGCCTAAGAAAGAATCCTGATAGTAAGCATTAACAAAGCCCTTAATAAGCCACTTCTCGTATGGGCTATCTGTCGTAAATAGTTTTCCGGCAATTGCACTGGTGGATTTGGCATCAACTTTCAATGTGTAAGACACCATTTCTGGCATGGACATACCACTGCCATGTTCAGAATATTCTAGGTTTAGTTGATCCCAGTAAGGAGCATCAGATTCTGAATATGGAAAGTCTACCGTGAAGTCATACGCCTTCTGAAGGTAATCCTTCGTATTTTTGACAACATCAATTTGAAACGCGTTGTCTGGTGAAGCTTTCTGATGCCATTCGTATAAGCTTTCTGAGCAACACCAAATCGGCACAGTGAAATCCAATATTTCAGCGTGCCTCCACAAACCGATCCACTCTACGCTTGTAGTAATCTTATTTTTCTTGATATTTGAGGCATACTCGTTCGATACAAAGCACACCTCTCTATATTCACCGCTAAGTTCGAAATCATCATTGATAAATGGATTAAGCAAATCCTTTCGGGCAAAGCTATTCTGAAGCACTTTACATACATTATCGATCATCGAAAAACAAATTAAGTAAATTCTTCTCTGGGCACACTTAGGGTCCATGATATTATTGTTCTCGATATCAAATAACGACAGAACCGTTGACTCGATTTCCTTTTTTGAAAAGAAGCGAATCAACTCTGAAAAGCCAACGACATAAGTGTCTTTAGTCTGTGACGTATGTTTCTTGATGATCTGGATAAAACGACTCTTTGTCATCCATCCATCATCTTTCTTCATAATGTAGTCACTTAATTCCAGAAGCTCCCCGTCCGCGCTCTTTACAAGATCCTCTATCTCATTCTGAGTATTATTGTTCATCTCCATAAAGAGGAATCGAACAGGGTATCTTCTATAAGAGCTGGTGCTTTTGGCTTTATCTTCAGCTATCTTTTGCTTAATTGCCCCAACATCCATATATCATTATTCCTCACTCAGTAACTTCATAACCGCTGAACAAACTACCGGGTACTCTTTACAAAGTTTTACAAGTATCTGCTTAGCTTCTCCATCATCAAAAGTCTTCTCATTAATCAAAGCAGTTGCTGCTTCAATAGTTGCATGTGTCTTTCCGATAGATATTGGTGTAATCTCTATCGGTTCGAAATCCGGACTATCAAAGAGTCCATCATCATAGTCATCGCCCTGGCCATCATCTACCGGATTATCATTGTCTGCCTCTGTATCATCATATCCATCGTCCGTATCTGGTTGATCATCCGGATTGTCGTCTGGCGCAGGAGTCTGTTTGCTCTGTAAAATGCACCACTGAAGAATCTGTTTTTCAACATCGTCTTCACGCCAAAAAACAATAGCATCTGAGAGGTTCTGCTTCAGATAAGACATAAGGTTTGTATAGTCATCCAACTGGAACTGTACCTTCTCAAGGCACTTCCGTATAAAGGAATTAATACATGTCGAATCTTTAACCTTCTCCAATGTAAGAGCTATGGATGTCTTCTGCTTTTTAAGTCCTTCTAATAAATCACTTACATCCTCCTGTGTGATGCTGTCTCCGGTCGCGTTTGCCAATGTAAATAAGGAATCAATAACAGAGTTAAACTCTGCACCTTTATCAACGACATATTTTAGAGACCACAGTGGGGATTTGTATTTATTTTCAAAGCTGGCTCTCATAGCCCACTTAGTCTCAGAGATACCATCTCCCTTGACGCCAAAGATATTCTGAATAAGATCAATCAGATCCTTTTCTTCCGCTGTTGAAAATCTTACTCGAAGTTTCGCATCCTGCTTACCGTCAAGCCAGTTATAGAATGCTGCATTGACAATATCACGCATAATTGTTGGCGAAACCAGGCTGCCCTGATCAGACAAGTACATCTTCTCGGTATAACGTCTGAACGCCAACGCAACTGAAGCCATACATATATAATTGTTGTAATAACCATAAGGAGGCTCCGTAAGAAACTTGAACTCCTGCCCGATATCAACAACCGTCTTATTTCTCAACTCAGCAATCTTATCATCTATGGCCTTAATCAATACTGTCATCGGACATGCCGCATCATACTGACCAATATAATTTAATTTCTCATCAAACAACCAGTTACCATGCTTATCCTTCAGCAAATGTGAAACCGCTGATTCAGCCCCACTGAAAGCCTCCACTTCACTGCGATTTATTGCATAGCAAATTTTCTCAACCGTCTTCTTAGCGTATATCTGCTTCCAGCCTGTACTTGCACTTGCAACCTGGGCCAATTTCTCCGCACCATTAGGGAATACTCTTGCCACATCAGCCACCAGACCGGAATTGCATACGGATTTGAAAGTCGGAGTATTCACGCGCTCACCTCTAAAGATAACCGTGGCTGCTCCGTCAATAATTTCATTACGCCATTTTTCCATCCACTTGCTGGCTTTCTTTTCGTATGGCGTAGGATCTTCAACCTTTGTATCTCTTGCAACGGATTCACGAGCTTTTGCATCGATAACACCCTCAAACCGCTGTTGCCCAAATGTCACGTCTGTGATCACAAACACAACATCTTTCATTGTTTCCTTTTCAGAAAGCTTCTGTATCACATTCTTCTGTGTTTCCAGGGCGCTTTCCGGACGGTTGGACTTTTTATCGTAGGTCGGTGTCTCACCTCTGAATACCACAATCGCAATCTTGGCAGCATAGCTCTTTGTAAAAGCTTTCAGCAGCTTTGATTCCAAAGAAATCCCCTGCAGATTTCCCCAAACTAATGCAAACTCTGTGGCACGATTGAAACTGTCAGTATTGGATATATTCTTTGTAATATCGTTCTTATAGCCAACATATTCATCGAGCAGAGCACTTACATCTTCATATTTCAGATAAAGCTTATCCTTCGCAGCCTGTATTTTTTCCAGCGGCATAGCTGATGAAGAAACCTCATATACATCATCCGGTCCCTTTAATACAATCTGCTTTTCGTCAATTGCAACAAGCGCCTTATTTATCGCCTCATTACTCTATGCGCCGCTAAGCACATAAAGAATATTCCTCTTGCTCGGATTAACAAGACTCTTCTCCTGGTCTCCGCCATCCATCTGCGTAACTCTATTAAGCAGATTCAAAAGAAGAATTACCTTAAACACGGACAATTCAGGAATATCTGTATCTTCAAGCTTTGTTGAATACATCGAAAACTTGTTGATAATAGCATCAAAGTTATTGGTACGGTCTTCTGAAAATGCTTCAACAAAGAAATCCCAAACCTTTTCGGCAGTCAGGTATTTAACTTCGTCTATGTCATTCTTGATAAAATCCTTGAAGCCTCTATTTTCATCATTTAAAAACTCAAAGATACTTCTTTCTGCGGATCCAATTGCACGGGACACAAATGTTGCCAGATAAGCCGTGTATGGATGGAACGGATAAAGTCTCTTTATAACGGCCTGCGTCTGAGCAGACTTATCCATTGGTGCAACGATTTCCTTTAAAGCCTCCGCAACTTCAGATTGAAGTGTTACTCTTTCCTCAATCAACGCATCATACTTTGCAGTATCTTTAACCTTTAATGCATTAGAGAGGATATGGTAGGTCGTGATGTCCTGCATATCATACTGAAGACCGAGAAAACGTGCCTTCGCCATAGTCTTCTCATCTTCTTTTAGTTCCTTATAGCTATCTGTAGCCTCCATGCTCTTGTGAGTTACAAGGAATACATAAACTCCGATATACTTTGACGGATCATCCTTTCTCGGAGCCTTGCTCAGCTCTGCAAGATCCTGCATGCAGTTAAGGATGCTACGCCTCTCTGAAATTTCAAGCAGAGATGTAAACTCATCCCAGAATATCACCAGATAATCAGCCACATTCTGCTTACGCAGCTCGTTCATCACCTCAGTAAGCCACTGCTTGATATCTGGAGTAGCTTTGATCATATTCGACTTCTTAAGGGCAATGTTGATCTCTTTAAGGACTTCAACATCACCGCTCTCAAGCAGCTCTTTCAGCTCCTCAACAGTCGATGCATAACGATCAAGCTCATTGTTAAGCATAATCTGCCAGAAGGACTCGAATTTCTTATCTTCCAGCATCTCAATTGCTGCCTGGAAATCCGACTTAACTGTGACAGGAATTCCCGCATCAGCAAGCTGAGACACAACCGCTCTCTGAATGGTATATTTAAGCTCCTCTGTATCTACAATCGAATATGTACCTTTCAACACGACCGGAAATACTCTTTCCTTTTTACGGAAATTCAGAAGCATTGCCTTCAACTGAGGATTGGCCAGTTTATCAATATAATCCTTAATATCATCCAGGTCATCACTGAGCAGATGCTTGATTACAGAAGTTGAGTGGCTCTTACCGGTTCCGTATGTTCCCTGAACCCAAATAGACTTATGCTGATCACTTGTCAAAGAGGTGAATGCATTAACGATCTCTTTGAGATTAGATTCAAATTTTTCATTTGTAATGAACTGTTTCCAATAATTCTCCCTTTCCTCAGTCATATTGAAGGTAGAATCGAAAAACGGTTCAATTCCTATAATCTCTGAATATTGCATGTTCATCCTCCTACAAAAATAGTGTGCAGCCTTCTTCTTTGAACTGCTCAACCTTCTCATTCAAGGTCTCGACATCGGTATCCAGGACCTCTGCCAAATGTTCTCTACAGAAAAACTGTTTTATTTTCTTGCCTAATAGCTTTTTGCACAGAGCCTTGTCATCTTTCGACAAGGCTGTTTTACAGTAATAACATTCTTCCATCTTTATCACACCCTCTTAATTACAGCAGCGAGTGCGTCATCCGGAGTAATATCGTTATTCAGATGCACATTCTCAAGTCCGCCTGTTAAATCTGCAGTGAGAATTCCCATCTGCGTCAAAGCTTTCAGTGCTGGGATAAGATTCTCTGCCGTCATACCAAATACCGTATACGGATTAACACCCTCTGGCAAGAGCAGATCCGTTACCGTAATGTCATAACAATTAGTTTCCTTTGCTTCTTTATAGAGCAGATATGCTAATGCCGGCATCGAAATATATCCCGGAGAGATTCTTCTGATACCCCTCGTAGAGTTTCCGGACATCTGTAATTCTGCAACATATATATTCTGAGCCTCAGCCTGTTCATTTGAAAGGCATCCAAGAGGCGAATATCTAAGCATTGTAATCAATGCATTTGTTGGATTCTTAATCGTGTTATCATTCAGAGTCGGGAAGTCCTCTTTCATGATTGCCACGATGTCATCTCTGCTGTACTGAACCTCAAGTTTTATCGACTTTACAAAGCTATTTACGATTGCTGAGTTATACGCAAGTCCTACCCAGATAATCTGCCAAGCTGCAAGCTTATTGCGATCGTATAATCCTTTGACAACGTCAAACTTGTCAGAGATCTTCTTTTCCTTATCATCAATGAGTTCCGCTTCACGCAACCAGTTGATTGCGGCAGGAATCATCTTTGTTCCGAGATTTGGATAAGTGCCAAACCATTCATTCCCCCTATCAAAGAAGACATCAACCCACTCATCTCTGAGACCAAATGTTGAATATCTATCAATACCACTAGTTCTCATATTTACCGACTTAACAAGCATGCCGCCTTCATTAATCTGCTTTCTATGAGCAATGATGCATCCACGTGAGCTGACTTCCAGGCATTTATGGCAGTGGACGCACATATTTTTATTAATCTCGACCTTATTTCTAACCGTAAGTGCTCCTGTCGGACACTCTGCTTCACAAACCCCGCAAAGTTCACAGCCCGCGGTCTTCGTCAAAACTCTGGAAAGCATTCCGTGCAACGCAGGTTTGTTTACAGTTCCTTCCGCTATAAATCGGACCGTTTCACCTTTTTCTTCAACAGTGAAACGGAAGATCTCGCCATTGTAATTCATCTGGCCTTTGGTAACGCCGTTTGCTTCCTCAGAAACATACTGGCAAAGTGCAAACAGCCATATTCTCCAATCAGACTTCGGCTTAGTTACAACACATTCGAAGTTCGGCTCCTTGCTGATTAGATCCACTCTTGATCCATCCGGTATCAAACCTCTACCACCAGCATTTTTCTGCCAGTTATTTGAGCTGATATAATTATTTATTTTTTCCTTTGAGTTAAGGCCCAGGTTCTTTGCCATCTCCTCAATAACTGCCACATACTTTTTTGAAATATCAGGGTATACTCTTCTGATCAAATACTCTGACCAGTCAGATGCAAACGGGCAAACACCACAGCCTACTCTTGTCAGACCCATTCTGTATGCTGGATTCAGTTCGATTCCTCTCGAAAACAGATACAAGAAAATTTCTGAATTATTCCATCTGAATATGGCTCTGCAGTTAATCAGATTAGGATGCTTTACATTAACACCAATTCTGTCGTAGGCCTCTCTTCTTGCACTTTCATCTGCTCTGACACCTTCAAACACAGCAACCTTTGGCTGTACATCCGTGTTATGAATCTCCTTCATAGTCCGTCGGAATACTGTCGTTTTCATTACCGAACAGCACCATCTGTTCACACGGCTCGGCGGACCGTACTGTTTCCAAAGATCCAGCGCTCGACGATCACTCTTCGCATGATAAAGCTTAAAGTTCGGGAATCTGTACTTATAATCTTCTTCAGTGTAAGCCACAATATCATATGTGCACGGCAATTCCATATCTGTATCCTGAAATACTGCCTTAAATGATTCCACTGGAAGCACTCTTGTCACCAGATCAAGAATAACCTGCGAGTCCTTACCTCCCGAAAAAGCCACCACAAAATCGTCAACTTTTCCTTTGTATGCATCATAACAGCCAAGGATAAAGTCCATGGCCTCATTCTCAATTGTCTCAATAGCTTCTTTATTGATTTCAATGAGCTTATCTACATCTACAGCCTCAAGGGTAGCAAAAGTAAAGCCAGAGTTGTAAACAACTGTAGGCTTTGAATATATTCCCGCACCTCTTCTTTCAAAGAAAGGCTGGCCCTTGTAATAATATCTTGCATCTATATTCCAGCAGATTGGTTTATCGGTTTTCGGGAGGCGATAATTCTTGTCTACTTCAAGAATCTGCAGCTCCTGCAGGTAAACCGGACGTGGTGCCGGAATTGCTTCCTCGTCTGATATATTATCGCTCAATATAATTCCGTTGTTCTGAGCGTCCCATTTAACTTTATACATAATGCACTCCGTTTCTAATAGCCATTGCTATCTGCTTATTCGCCTTGTGGTTCTAAACAGTCATCGGCATCAGATATTTTTTCGGTCTCATTATTCTTCATCCACTCATCGACTTCGTTTATATCGAAACGCCACAAGCGCCCTTTTTGATGAGCCGGCATGCCTTCCTTCTTAATCCAGTTCATAACTGTATCTCTACTAATATGAAGGTACGCACATACCTCTTTCATTGAAAGCCACTTGTTCTCCTGCATTTTAAAAACCTCTCTTCAGAATCATCTCAAAGAGTACACAACAAAAATTGTGCGATCTGTAGATGCCCACAATGTACCGAATTACATTTTATCATAGGGTTCAGCATCTGACAAGATTTTTCTTGATTTAACTCTTTTTTCGTGGTACAATACCTATCTTTCGTGTTTTTATCTGTTTACATTTGTTCTTTGTTGTTTTTTGTAGTGTAGCGCAGAATAATTGAGCATATTCAGGTTTCTGTAAATGTTACTGATTATATTGCGGATGAATATCGTAACCGCAAGACCGGCACAAGAATTCATGCCCCATTTCCGACCGGCATTATTAATCATGTAAATTATGGTGCCTCTGTTAAGGTTCTTGCCTTTTTACTAAATGATTATTACAACGTTTCCATAGCCAAAACAAGGCAATGTATATCTGACATCACAAAGGGTATCGTTAATCTTTCTACTGGTACGATATGCAACCTTTCTTCTGAATTTTCAGCAAATACTGCGACTGAACGTGCCTAGATTTTTTTTTGCTTACCCACTCAGATATTTTACATTCGGATGCCACAGTAAGTAACATTAATGGCAAACGAAAGGCCGTTATCCTTTGTACTGACAAGGAGCAAGTTCTATATCAGCATCTTGATCATAAAGGGCACGTTGGACTTTCCCCAACACCGGTCAAAGACTTTAAAGGAACCATTGTCCATGACCACGACAAATCATATTATTCCTACGGTTCTTCCCATCAGGAATGTATTGCTCATAAATTTAGATATCTTGTTGGTGCAATTGAAAACGAACCAAATCTTAAGTGGCATAAACAAATGCATGACCTTCTTCAAAAGATGATTCATATAGCTAAGAAAAATAAAACCGGTATTCCTAACGAACAGGTAAACAAACTGACTAATAAATATGTTTCAATTCTTGAACTTGCTGCTAATGAATACGAAAATAATCCACCAACCAAAGATTACCTGGATGGATTTACTCTTCAAAAAGGCTGCGAGAATAACAAGACCACCATCTATACTTTCTCAAACATCCTGATGTTGACTATACGAACAACATCAGTGAACGAGAACTAAGAAAATTCAAACGAAAACAAAAGCAGGCTGTTGTACTACGAAGCAATTCTGGTGGACAGCATATTTGTGATGCACTTACATAATTAAAACTGCAAAAATGTAAAATAAAAAAATATACGATGTTGTTGAAGCTGCATTTATCAAATAATCATAAAAGGGTACAGAAAAGTTTGTTACAATCTAACAACACATTCTCTGTACCCTTTGATTTTATTGGCTTTGGCTAATCACTGAACAGTAACACCAAATCTACTAATCACGAAATATGAAGCCCTATTCAAGAAAATCTTTGTGAAGCCTCATTCCGGATAATAAAAAATGGGCAACACCACAGCCATCAATCGCCACAACTTCATCCATTTCTTAATTGCTCTTATCTCACATTTTCAGTTTTCTTTTTACTGCTCTTATCAGTTCTTTCACTCTGCGCATAGATGTCTGATTTCTTCTCCTTCAGTTTTCCCCTTACCGATGTCTTTTGTCGTTTCTCTTCCAAATACTTCTCCACACCAAGCAGATATTCCTCCAGTGTTCCGGTCTTTCCTTCTGTGATCGGATTGATATCTACCTTCACCCCGCCAATTTCCATTCCATCTTCATGAAGAATATCATAGAAAGCATCTTCCCTGACATTTCCTTTATATTCCAAAACCACATCCAGATCAGAACCAGCTTTTTCAATTCCCCGGCACCGGCTTCCTGAAACTACAACACCAACAATCTCTGCCTCCAAATTGTTTTCGTCTATCTTCGACTGAACATAGTCTGATACAATCTCTTCAATCTCAGAAGCGCTCATCCCATCAATTCGGTGAAACATTTCATCAGTCTTTCTTCTGAAATCTGTAACAACTCCGGGTTCAGTACCAGCAATTTCCTCCTGCTTGGCTGCAAGATCCGACCAGAGTTTCCTGATTACCCTATTGAGGTACACATTGTTATTCTCCATCAGTTCAAATTCCAGATCCTTGCAATCTTCCACTGTGGTAAGCCCAGCAATCCTCTTATGGTAATTTCCATACTGAATAGCTTCCTGAAGCTTATCATCCAGTTTACATGCTTCTTTTCTTGTAATTCTCTCCCAGATATCATCCTTTTCTGAGCGGATCACAAAGCCACTTCCCTCATCATGCCGCTGCTCTCTCATATGAAGAACATCGTCTTCTCCCTTAATCTTGCATGTAAAATCGAATTCATTGAATCCCATTTCCCAGTAATATCCTGCCTGTGTCAGCTGAATGTCTGTAACATCCTCGGCTACCATCATTTCTTTCTCTGTACTGTTATTTTCTCTATTCATGTCTTTCATTTTTCCTTTCATAGGCGGCGCATTAAGGCCGCAATCGTTGTTGCTTCGCAAGTTAGCAAGCAGTGCCTTCGTGATCACACGAACGCTGTTTGCTTGTTGGAGGCACATCCCCAATCCCCTTAGAATGACATCCCTGATGTCAAGCTGCGCCCTCACCTTGTGAGTGCTGATACATTCCTGCTCCGCCGGAATTGCAAAAAAAGAGGGCAACCACCAATTTACACTTTGATGATTGCCCGTATGCTTATCTCTGCTGCTGCCTTTTCTTTTTCAAATCTTCTTCCTGGTCCCAGGTCTTCTGAGCCGCATAGAAGGATTCCACATTTTGCTTTGCAATCTGATAATCCCGCATCTCTTTTTTTATTTTCTTGTATTCGCTGTAGGCTGCTTTTTTCTCCGAAAGCAGTCTGGCAAATTCTTCATTCAAATCCTTTACTTTCGGAATCTTTCCATCCGGCAGATGAGAAAATGCTTCCTTTGCCGCTTTGTGAAGAGTAATCTCTTCTCGATGTGCCTCAAAGAATTTCTTGCTGTATCCGGATTTTCGATAGGCTATATAGATATCCCTGGTCTTGGAATAGTTGATGATGTGCGTTTTCAAAACTTTGTTCTCTGCCATTTTGGTTTCTGCATCCTTGATGATTTTCATCAGTTCATGATATCTGGAAGCACTTCCTTCTACCAACGCATCCAGAGTTTCTTTATCGTGAATATCGTGTTGCTGTAAAAACAAAATGGATTCCGCAAACTGTTTCACATTATATTTCTTCGCCCATCGTACATATCCGCCGTTCTTTCCCTGAGCCATCTTCTCCTGAATATCGACCACAAGATCAAACCTTCGTTTTTCTTTCGGGGGCTGTGCTGGTTCCCGGCTTTCCGTCTTATTCTCCGGCATCTCCGCTTCACCGGCGATTACTTTTTTCAGTTGCTCCTCTGAAAAATCTTCTCCCAGAGAGCGGAACCGGATAAAACGCTTTTGCTCTTTTCCGCAGATTGCTGTGTGCTTCCCACGCTTAATATCATATCCTTCTGCCTGTAATAGTTTGAGAAGTTCTTCAAAATCAGCCGGCTTCTGATCCAGGCATTTCAGAATATCTTCCCGGATAATATCCCTCAGGCTTACACGATCCGGATACTTGGTACGTCTCTGCCTCTCACTTGGTTTTACTTTTGGAATGATGGATAATCCATGCTCCAGGCAGATAATGTCGCTGAGTCTCTGCAGGGCAATTCCTGAAAACCAAAAGTCCCTAAACTTCCGGTCACAATCCAGATTAGTGGAATTGAAAATGATATGATTGTGGATATGAGCCCGGTCCACATGCGTTGCCACAATAAACGCATGCTTCCCCTTGGTGAATCTCATGCCGGTTTCATATCCAACTTCATTTGCTTCCTCCGGTGTAATCTCTCCGGGCTTAAAGGACTGGCGGATCTGATAAGCAATGACATCTCCCTTGGGCTGCCTCCACGTTTTTTTCAGATAATCTATTTTTGACTGTGCAAATTCCCAATCGACAAAATCCGGTTGGCACTTATAAGAAGAGATATATTTTCCGTCTTCTGTTTTCTCTCCATTCTTTGCATAATCGGTTCTGTCTTTCAGACACTGCATTACGGAACGTCCTTTGTTCTGGTGCATTGCTATCAGTTTTGTCGCCGCCATCCTCTCACCTGCCTTACATAATTGCAGTCAGCTTATCAAGCATCTTTCGCATTTCCTGCAAGATTTCTTTCTGGTTGTTTTTCAGTTCCTCGATGTCTTCCCGGTAGATGCTTCCGGTTTCATTCGCTCTCTTTGCGTACTGATTCAGATTGTTCCCGGCTATCTGCAACAGTCTGAGAATTTCCTTCAGGTCAGAAAGATCCATCACAATCACAAAACCATTGAGGGCCATCCGTAACAGATATGCAGTCATGCTCCTGATACCGGCTTCCTCCATTCGCTCTTTAATCCGGTCAACTTCCTCCGGCGTGACACGGATATGAATGTACTTGGATCTCTCTACCATCCGGTGATCTCCCTTTCAAAGCAGCATCCCGGTACCGGTTTTCTCTCCGGCGCAGGTATCGGAGGCGTTACCTGTTTGTTCTGTTCCTTCAATTTTTCCAAAACAGATTTCTTATCATCCGGGACAATTTCAAGCGTGCCGACTGCCGGCTCCACCTTCACATTGTTGATTACGCCATCAAGGTTGTTGTCATTCTGCTCCACCATATCCTCAACGCCCTTCATCGGATTTCTGCTGATAGAAGGTCCTGCCCCGGCAGCTTCCTCCGGACTGTCGCCGCTCAAATTCTCTGATACTTCCACCTCGTACTCTCCATGGATTTCATCCCATTTCTTAATCTTTCTTGTTTTTGCTTTTTCCATTCTTGTCTTCTCCCTTCTCAAAACTAAGCTGGAACACAGCTCTTTTGTTCTCATCAACCGACATCACAACCGTGGTATCATAGGTCTTTCCGGTCTTCTGTGACTTGCATCCTTTCAGCTCCACCTTTCCATCATGCAAAAGTTTGGATGCTGTCTGCTTTGTCATTTTCTTTCCAAGAGCCTCAAAGAAACGGTTCTGTTTCCAGAGAACAAAACTGCAGCCACGAACCTCACAAAAATATCCTTTCTGCTTTTCTATCACATGTCTGCCACAGCAGGGACATGTCCCGATTTCTTCCAATGCCGGATGCATGAGCACTTCCGCATCCTCAATGATTTTGTAATTCTTCACAAGGTCGGTAATCATTTCCTCAATCTCATCCATAAAAGATGAGTCTGCATAGATTCCCCTTTCCACATCAAGCAGCTTCTGCTCCCACTCCGCGGTCATGGATGGTGACTGGATCTGCTCCGGCATCACCGTGATCAGTGCTACTCCCTTATGTGTCGGAATCAGATATTTGGTCTTCTTATTTCCTTTTCTCTCCACAAAGCCGATACGCACAAGCTTCTCAATGGTTGCCGCTCTCGTTGCAGATGTTCCGATTCCCTTACGCTCCACTTCCTCCGGCATATCTTCCGCCCCGGCTCTCTCCATTGCTGAAAGCAGGCTGTCTTCTGTGAAATGCTTCTTTGGTGTCGTCCTGCCCTCTTCCAGTTTTGGATCTTGCAATAGATAAGAGCTGCCTTTTGTCAGGGCACTGATATATGCCAGTATGTCAGCATTCCCACTTTGTTCCTCTTCGTCATTTTCGGAATCTGCACGCTCTGCATTACTGCCCATGACCCAGTCCTGGATATCTCTCCAGCCTTTCTCTTTTAAGACTTTTGCCTTTGCCCTAAACACCGTATCCGCGCAGGTAAATTCCAGCTCCGTCTCACTCCGGACTGCCGCATCTCCCAGGGCAGAAATGAATCTTGCTGTAATCAGACTTAAGACTTTCTGTTCCCCGGATGGAAGTTCTCCAAATTCGGCATCCGCCACATTCACGGTAGGAATGATTGCATGATGGTCACTGACCTTCTTATTGTCGATTACCTGTTTTGCATGGATAGGAACATGCCTGGTATATCCAAATTTCCATACCAGCTTATCCATCAGACCAGGAATCATTCCTTCCATGTCTTCCGTCAAAAACCGGCTGTCTGTTCTGGGATATGTCACCAGCTTTTTTTCATAAAGGCTCTGGGTGTAATCCAGCGTCTGCTGTGCCGTAAATCCCAGGAACCGGTTGGCATCTCTCTGCAAAGCAGTCAGACTGTAAAGCTGTGGTGCCTTTTCCTGTTTGTCTGTGGTTTCCAGCTTCGTTACCAATGCCATCTTTTCTTCTTTGAGACGATTCAGGACATTCTCCGCATCCTGCCTGTTGTCAAACCGGTCAGATGTTGCCACAATTCCGGCGCTCTTAATTGACAGCCTGTAAATCGGTTCCGGCTTAAATCCCTCAATCTCTGCCTCCCTCTCCACAATCATGGCAAGGGTCGGTGTCATCACCCGTCCCACATTCAGGGTCTGGCCGTACAAAGTGGAAAACAGTCTGGTAGCATTCATCCCTACAATCCAGTCTGCCCGCTCTCTGCAAAGCGCTGCAGTATAGAGGTCGTCGTATTCCTTCCCGTCCTTCAGATTAGAAAAGCCATCCGAGATTGCCTGGTCTTCCATAGAAGAAATCCATAGGCGCTCGAATGGCTTTTTGCATTTTGCCTGATGATATACCAGACGGAAAATTAATTCTCCCTCACGGCCGGCATCAGTTGCTTCCACCAGCCCTGTGACATCATCACGCTCCATTAACTTTTTCAGAATCCCAAACTGCTTTCTGGTAGCATCCGCAACCTGGTAATTCCAGTCCTTCGGCAGAATCGGAAGATCCTCATATCTCCACTTCTCATACCTTTCATCGTAGGACTCCGGGGAAGCAAGCTCCACCAGATGGCCAACACACCAGCTGACCAGATACCCCTTTCCCTCCAGATATC
Source organism: Bariatricus sp. HCP28S3_F11 (assembly GCF_052065395.1). NCBI lineage: Bacteria > Bacillati > Bacillota > Clostridia > Lachnospirales > Lachnospiraceae > Bariatricus > Bariatricus sp. HCP28S3_F11. The sequence continues at coordinate 45,973 of NZ_JBQHUC010000004.1, forward strand.
CATCCTCTCTTTTCTCTGCTCCGATTACCTTCGCGATGGACTGTGCCACGGAAGGTTTCTCTGCAATCACTAATTTCAAGCCCTTTCCTCCTTCGCTTTTGTTGCCCTGGTTTTCTTCGGTGTGGTTTCTGACTTTTCAGCTTTTTCCTTGATCTTGGACTTTACAGAAGTTTTCTTTTTCGCCTGCGTGCGCTTCTTTTCCAGGTTTTCAAGTGCCTTATCTACCGCAACCTTAAGATCAGGGTTTGGCACATTCTCCTGAGAATCCGGCACCACCGGAATAAAGCCCTGCTCCCTGTCTGCCTGTAACACTTGAAGCTTCTGGTCAATCTGGTAAATGAAATCTGCCGCGGTCTGTCGGATTTTGTCGAGCGCGCTCTTTAGCTCCGGGGTCTCCTTTCCCTCAGACCAGCCCGCCACATAAGAAAAGGAATAGTCAGAAGTGTTGATACCGTAATGCTGGCACACAACATATGCCACACTCTCGGCCTCTACCTCTTTTCCATTCCTTGATACATGATCTGCAGCTGCCACTGCATCCTTATCATGAAGCTTCTGGTGCGCCATTTCATGAAGCAGGGTCTTGATTGTCTGAACCTCACTCATTCCATCCTGAATGGCAATTCTCTTATCTTCCTGATGATAAAAACCCTTCGCTTCCCCATCGATCTGCTCAAAAGTAACCGGTACCGGACTGATTTCCTGTAAAGCCTGCAAAAGCTTCGGATATCCTTCAATACTTCCAACCAGTTCATCAGGTCCTATGGAGGGTAGTTCCTTCCCGTCTGTCTGTGATACGTCAAACGTCTTCACCACCTTAAAGGCACGGATGGTTACTTCCACCTTTTCCATTACCGGCTCCCCGTCTGCATCAAGCACCGGCTTTCCCTTATCATCCAGTCTGGTCTGTTCCCTCTCAATCTTGTATGGTGCAGGGGCAAGGATACTGATACCCTTCTCTCCCTTTTTTACATACCTTCCCATCTCTTTCCATCCGGTAAAACTCTGACAGAGACTTGCATCCGGTCTCTGCATCATGATCAGAATGGAATTGTTTACGGAATATCGGGGAAATTTCGCCATTGTGTCCAGAAACTGTTTGTATTTATCGCTTTGAAATACCTCCACAACGCCTTTCTCCAGCTGGTCAGTTACAGCCTTTAACTGGTCGGCCTGTTTCTCCCTGGACTCAATGAACTGAATTTTCTTCTGTACTCCCTCTGGGATCTCTCCCACAATTTCCGCTTCCGGATATGCATGGATCAGCTCCGCAATCAGTTTCTGTGCATCCCAGTTGTTTCTGATCTCAGGCACATAGGATAAAGCCTCCATGTCAAACCTTTTGCCGTTAAAAATATCAATCTCGCTAAACAGCTCCGGTGCCTCTTCATTTGCCACACGCACTCCAATCGCCGGTATGCCATTCATGCGCTCCGAAGGAATGCTTCCAAATATCTCCATAGCTTCCTTAACTGTCTTAACTCCGATATGCTCTTCCCCCATGGAATGAAATTCGCTGCATTCCGCAACAGTAAGCGTTGCAGTCATCTTTGCTTCTTTTTGTACCGTATTTTCCGCCACTCTAAATCCCTCCAATTCAATATCATTCAATTCCTTCGTCAGTTTTAACGAGGACAGCGGCATTTGCTCCTTCTGGTGAAAGGAATAGTAATCCTTTCCCGGTCCGACAATGACATGATCTAAAAACCTGACCCCGATCAGGTCACTTAACTGCTTTACCCTGTCCGTAAGAACAATGTCCTCAGAACTCGGCACCAGTCTCCCTGACGGATGGTTATGAACCAGCATTATGGAAGCTGCATTTGACAGGATCGTGCTCTTAAAGATTTCCCTCGGATGCGCGACTGACTGGTCCAGTGCTCCCATGCTTACCACGTTCATGTTGATTGGCCGCCCGTCTGACTGTAGATTTACGATTGCCACAACCTCTCTGTCATAGTCCTTCAGCATATCTGCCATGACCTTAACAGCTGCTTCCGGTCCATCCATCGGAGTATCACTTAAAAGAGGTGGCATATCCACCAAACGGATAGCCACCTGATTCAGTTTGTACACCTTCTCTTTTTCAGGTTCCTGTGCTATGACAGAATCATAAAAGCCCTGCCTTGGACGGATCCCGCTAATGTTCATCCGGGTTTCCTTCTGCAACAGGGATGGTCATGGAAAAGTCCTTATCCCTTAATTTTTTCAGTCTTGTCAGCACGGATTCCTTTGTGGAAGTCCTTCTTTTCTTATTCCCAATCTTCAGGACTCCTTTTGCATATCCAAGATATCTACTCTTCCTCGCCATCGTCTTCCTCCTCTGAAAGGTCTTCCTCTTCCGGCTCCTCATCCAGAGCATCCAGATAGTCCTCATCGTCATCATCCAGATAATCCATATCCGGATCCGGTATATCCTGCTTTTTCTTTGCCTTTCCGGACTTAAAGTACATAAATCCTCCAATACCGCCTAATGCCAGAATAAGGATTACGCCCATAATTCCTGTCACATTTGGGCTTTTCTTTTGGGTTTCCGGTTCCGTTTCCTCTTCCTTCGGCTCTTCCTTTACTTCCTCTACGGTTGTTTCCGGTTCCGATGGCTGTTCCTCAGTCTCGGTCATACCCTGGGATGCCATATATGCTTCCACTTCCTCATCTTCCATTAAGGCCAGAAGATCCGATTCATCCACCAGATTTAAGAAGTGTACAGTCTCGGTTCCCTTATCATCACGATCAATGATGATGTAGAAGAAGTTGCCAGATTTCGTAGTCACCGTAATGAACTGCTTGCCGCCGGCTTCAAAAGAACCATAGTCATCTACCAGGTTCATGTTTCCATCAGGGGTAAGCGGGCCATAGTTTTCCTCTTCCGGTTCCTTTTCTGCTTCCTTCCCTTCACAGTAATGGTAATCATAGATACAGACTTCACAGTCCTCATTGATGCGGTCCTCCGTACATTTTTCCTCACAGATACACTCCGCTTCTTTTCCCTGTGCAAATACAGGAAGTGGTGTAAATCCCACTAATGCAGTCATGCCAACAAGCACTCCTGATACGAATTTCTTCATCATCTTAGTTATCTTCATCCTGATCATCCTCCTCATTCTCATCAAACAGATTTTCCTCATCCTCCGCCGGCTTATCCCCGGCATGATTCATGGTTACAGGTTCAGGCATTTTTACCTGACCGTTTAACAATTCCTGCAATTTTCCGCTGCCTGCCAGCTGTAAGAACTGCGCCAGCTGTTCAGGAGATAAATTGTAGGATGCAACATCACTCACAATCTGCTGGTTCTCCTCTTCCTTGAGCTTTGCCTGCAGTTGCTTCACCTTTTTCTCCGCTTCATCTCTCTTTGCGATTGCTTTTTGCAGATCTTCGCGAAGCTTGTCTAATCTTGCGTACATATCCTTTCCTCCATTCAAAAAGCGCCCCAAAGGAGCGCTGTAATTATTGTTACTGAATCCTGCCATAGCAGTAGGCGTGAGCCCTCCAGTAAGCCGTGTCATAAGATGCATACTGAATAGGATTTCCACAATGAACCATAATCTTATTTACCGGATCTACCACGATTCCCACATGGGATGCACCGGATGTGTTGTAGGTTCCCTGAAAGAATACCAGGTCACCCGGCTTCACATCGGAAGCAGCCACCCTGGCTGTCGCATTCTTCCATCCGTTGGCCGTAAGTCTTCCATAATTCCATCCGTTTCCGCAGTTGTTTATGACGTAGCTTACAAATCCGGAACAGTCAAAGCTTGTGCTTGGGGAAGAGCCTCCCCATACATAGGGATAACCGAGATACTTTTCCGCTTCATTAAGCATCCTGCCAAACTGCTGGTCTGTCAGATATTCTCCCGGTACCGCATAATTCTCATACTCCTCAGATACTCCCGGATTGGCATACACATTATCCCCAAAGATGTCCGGCTTATTTCCTCTTGTTTCAAGAAGGATCATATACCGCTGCATCTGGTCTTCCGTAAGGTTTAGGGCATTTACTGCCGCGGAAATACCATGATTGGTCAGCACGGTATTGAGAATGTAATAGTCATATTCCACCTCGACCTGATAGGATTCATAAACCTGATAAGGAACCGAAACCGTATAGGTATAAGACTCTAATCTCCCGTTTACCACCCGGTACCCGGTTCTTTCTTCATCCCGGTAGTATGTCACATAATGCCACCTGGTTTCCGTCCTCGTTCTGGTCTCCACCACTTCCGTCATGGTCAGCGTATACTGGTAATCAAAAATGGTCTGCAACATGGACTGCACCTGGGAAGGGGTGTAATTCTCATAAAGCACCGTAAGCAATGCTGCCAGTTCAAACGGATTGTGGGAGATCTCCGCAAGGGAATAATTGTACTCATCATACCCCGGATGGTCTGTTTCGATATTGTCTATGGTTTCCTGCAAATCTGCTTCCAGCCCCACATAATCTGCTTCCACCTGCAGAATATCCGCATCCTCCGCCGTAAAGGAAGTTGCAATTGTGGTAATGTTCACTCCGCCTGCCATCATGGAACAGGATGATAATGCTCCGGAGATTACCAGAACCACAATCAGAACCACCACCGCAATCAAAAGAAGCATAGGATGTTCCTGAAAGAATTCCCTGATCCATTCTGCCAGCCTTCCCATCAGGTCTTCTGCCTTGTCTGTGAATCTCTTGCCGATACTTCCGATGCCGTTTGCCGCCTCTGCAGCCTGTTTCTTTGCGGCAGCTTCCGCAAATTCTCTCTGCATCAGCTTTTTTCTTGCTGCCTTGACCGTAGCAGACATGGTGCTTTCGCCTGCCTCACCCGCTTCTTTTGCTCCCCTGGCACCCTGTACCGCATCCAGATGTTCATTTCTGGCATGAAGCTTCTTACCATAATTGCTTTTCCTGATATCCCGGGCATAACTCCTTGCCTCTGCACTTCCGGCCATTGCCAGACCAATTGCCTGATCCATGGCTTCTGTTCCTACGTTTTCATCCTCGTTTTGGATCCCGGCTTTCCGAATGGATTCTGCCGCAGCCGTCTCCTTGTAGATTCTCTTCCGCCCCTGTTTTCTTATCTTGCGAAGTTTCTTTTCCTCTTCCGGAGTAAGTCTGGTATCCTTTTTCCCATAACGGAGCTTCTTGCGATAGCTCTCACCCGCTGAGGTCTCATTTTTCAGCTTATCTGCATGCTTTTTCTGTGTCGTCTTATTCTCCGGCTCCACCCGCTTGTTTTTGGCGGACTTCTCCACCTTCTCCCTGGTATATTTTTCTTCATTCATGCATATCTAACCTTTCCGAAGAAACAGCCGCTTACGCTGACTGCTCCTTCTTTGCTTCTGTTACCTCTGACAATCTGGTTGTCATGATACGGTAAAGTTCCGTATTTGCAGGGAAGCGGTCCACAAATGGCAGAATAACATTGCCATAGAATAAAAGCCCTTCACCTTCTCCCGAATGTGTTACATACGAAAGCTGGTGAGGGCTGATATTAAGCTGTCTGGCAAGAATCTGTCTGTCACCTACTGCCTGGTTCAGCATATAGATAAAGTCAGAGTTCTCGAAAATGTTCTCCACTTCCTTGGATGCCAGCAAATCCTTGACGTTCTGGGTAATACCGGTGGGTATTCCTCCCCACTTTCTGAAACGCTTCCAGATTTCCACGGTATAGGCAGCCGTCTGTTCCTCACGGAGCAGAAGGTGCATCTCATCCATGTAGTATCTGGTGGATCTGCCCTGGCTTCTGTTCTCGGTTACCCTTCCCCATACCTGATCCTGTACCACAAGCATGCCAATCTTCTTAAGCTGTTTACCTAAATCCTTGATATCATAACATACAAGGCGGTTTGTAAGCTCCACATTGGTTCTGTGGTTAAAGACATTTAAGGAACCGGATACATAGATTTCAAGGGCTGTTGCCACATGCTTTGCTTCCGGCTCATCCTGGTTTAAGAGCGCCTGATACAGATCCCCGAGAATCGGCATATTCTCCGGTCCCGGATTCTCAAAATACTTCTGGTAAATCTGACGGATGCATCTGTCGATGACCGTTTTCTCAACAGGTTTAAGTCCATCCTTATTTCCTACGATCAGCTCACACAGGGACAGAATGAAGTCTGCCTTAAGGGCAATCGGGTTATCATCATCCGAATAGTTCATGTTGATATCCATTGGATTGATATACTGGTCAGAAGTCGGACTGATCTTAATCACCTGTCCTCCAAATCTTGCCACCAGAGGAGAATACTCTGACTCCGGATCGGATATGATGATGTCATCATTCGTAACAAGGAACGCATTGGCGATTTCCCTCTTTGCGCTGAAAGACTTGCCGGAACCCGGTGTACCAAGAATCAGGGCATTGGGGTTTTTAAGCTTCTTTCTGTCTACCATGATCATGTTATTGGAAAGTGCATTCAGACCATAATACAAAGCCTCTTTTCCATTCTGGAATAACTCCTGGGTGGTAAACGGAACAAATATCGCTGTACTGGATGTGGTCATCCCCCTCTGGATCTCAATCAGATTATTGGCAAGCGGCAGCGTACTCATAAGCCCCTGCTCCTGCTGGTAATCCAGTCTGACCAGATTGCAGTTATGCTTCTGTGCAATGGATACTGCCTGAAATACATTGTTTTCAAGCTCCTGCTTTGTCCTTCCCGTATTCATCACAAGAAATGTTAGAAGAAACATTCTCTCATTCTGTGACTGCAGCTCCTTTAACAGTGCCTTGGCATCCTTGCCATAAGTTGCAAGGTCGGATGGAATGATATCCATATCATAACCGGCCCTGACTGCCTTTTTCTGCTCCTCAATCTTGCTTCGGTCAAGCTCCGTGATGGTATGCTTGATGGTCTTGATTGCCTCATTCTGGTCTACCGACTTGATATGCATGGTCACAATCTGGCTGGATTCCATGGAAAGGAAATCTGCAAGCAGCCTGTCACTGATATCCGATGCATCAATGGATAAGAAACTCATGCATCCATACATGTCTCCCATCTGAAAGTATCTTCCGGTTGGAAAAGCAAAACTGCTCGGTGCAATGAAATCCTTTACGGAAAGGCCGGATCCCGCCAGATACTTCCAGTCAAAATGGAATTTTGCGTCATCTCCCATATGAAACTGTCTGTGCATCAGTTCCAGTCTTTCACTTCCGTTTAAGGTCTTTGCCCTTACTCCCAGTCTTTTGAAGTTATTGAGAATATCCGTCTCAATATGAATGAGCCTCGGCTTTGCTGTTTTCATGGATTCTGCATGAATTCCGAAAGTTAAATATTTTGTCTTGGTAAGACCGTTATTTCCTGCCTCCATCTGATGCAGGAGCACTTCTGAATACTCATCTCTCACATCATCAAAGCCGTCATTCTTATGTTCAATGGCAACACTTTTCTCAAAAGCTGAAACATCCGTTGTCGTATTGATAAACGATAATTGAAAATTGATGGAGCTGTCAAAAAAGTTTAGGAAGGAACACCACTCCTCGAAGATCTCTGTCTTATCTTCCTGCTGCGCCAGCTGATAGTTGATATCCTGGAACTGTATTGTCTTTGTATAATAATCAAGCCCTACTCTGCAAATGCCATCCGGAAACATCCGGTCAAAAGGGATACTCTGTTGGGCAGTTCTTGGAATACCATCATTTTTCTGGGCATTTCTTACGATTTTCCTTACAGCTCTCTGCTCGTCCCTTGTTAATCCCTCCGGCATGGTGAACTTTCTTTTTTCCTGATTCTTCTTTTTGCGAATGTCGAACAATGTTTTCTACCTCCTTCTCTGCTTTTGCCTGCCTCATTAGTGCGGCATAATAGTTGTCCGTCATATATGGACGTATCTTCGGTCTCTTGAAGATTGCCTGTATCATGTGACTCAAAATGACCTCCAGCGGCTGACCGTTCTTCTCATACATGGCAAGGAAAAAGAATGGCATCATAATCACCATCATCCCCATAACTGCCGTATTGACTTTCACTACTGTTTTGAGCAAAAAGAAGGACGGTACTCCAATGAGAGCCGCCAGACCAAAACAGATCAGCTGTCTTTTTGTCAGATTGAACATCACCTTGCTTTTTACTTTTGTCAGGTCCCTCGGGACACTGATATAAGATGCTGCCATAATCTTCCTCCTTAATGAGCATGAAGTATGCTCTTTGCTACTGCTCCCGTCTTAAACAGGGTAAAGGCTAACAAAACGGTGAAGCCCATAACCCTCCATAGCGAGCCAATGATATCTGCGTTAAATGCTACCGACTGAATCAGGACTGCGTAGATTCCCACACATACCATGATTAGAAATCCCTGGAATCCAAGTGCAAACAGGCTTCTTACATAATTCTGTCCCATCATGCTCTGCTCCCTGTTTCCAAAGGTCGCAAACGGAATCGGTGCAAGGCTGACCATAAGATAAATCTCCACCATTCGTCCGTTGATGATGACGAAAATGATTGCTGCCAGTATATACATAAGGAACTGCACAACAAACGACTGTAAGAATATCCCAAGCAGTGGTCCCAAATCCATTGCTTCCAGTGTGGTCTGCATTGTCGCAAGGGTGCTTGCATCAATTGCCGTGCTTCCCTGAATAATGCCTCCGGCCCGGCTTACCACGCTCTGCGATACATCAAATACCGCCATCGTGATATCAAAGGTGTGTGTGATCAGCTCTACTGCCACAAAAGTCTTAAAGATCCACTTAAAGATAAACCATGTCTCAAAGCTTGCCAGATTGTTATAACTGATTATCAGCTGTATCAGCTCATAGCAGGCTATGAAGGTCAAAAGAATACCCGCGATCGGCATGATTACCGTTTCTGACAGGTTCCTGACCATATTGAATACCGCCGGCAGAAAACTGCTGGGAGTCTGTCCTACCTCTGTTGCAATCTGCCCCACCTGGTCATTCACAGAGGAAAATGTGTTGGTGAGATTATTCATGATACCTGATACAAGCAGTCCTTTCAGCCAGTCAGTAATCTGCTGAATTATGCTGTTCAATTATTTCCTCCTTTCCTCCGGGACAGGGTTTCTCCCTGCCCCAAAACCAGAATCTGATTTAGAACAAACCGGAAAGCAAAGGTACAAGAGTGGTACCGATAAGGGCAACACCGCCACCGGCCATGAGCTGCTTCATTCCCTGGGACTTTACTGATGTGCGATAAAGAAGTAATAGAAGTGTAAAAAATTTTGCCGTTCCTATCCGGCACTTGCGCATTGTGTCGGATAGGTCGGGCGGTTATTCCGGCAAGTCAATCTTGCCGACAAAGCTGTAATAAATCTCAATGTCCTGTCTGCGGGTGCCGTTCTCGTCATAGCTGCACTCATGCACGACGATTTTCTCAATCATCTCTCGCAAGAGGGTGGGGGTAAGTTCCTCAAAGGCAAGGTACTTTCGGACGATACCCATAAACTTTTCCGCGTTGACGGTGGCGGCCTGCGATTTGTCCAGTTCCTCCTGCAAAGCGGCGGCGCGGTCTTTCAGTTCCCGCTGTTCCTGCTCATAGTCTGCCGACAGTTCCATGAAACGCTCGTCGCTGATTTTGCCGTTCACATTGTCCTCATACAGCCGCTTGATAATGCGGCTCACTTCGGCAATGCGCTCCTGCGCCTGTTCAAGCTGCTTCGTGGCTGCGGCGGTCTTTCTCTTGCCGCCGATCTCGTTCTGCTGGATAAGCAGCTTCACAAACCGGCTCTCATGCTTGGCTGCGTATTCGGTCACTTGCCGGAGATTTGCCAGGACACCAGCGGTCAACAGGTCGGTGCGGATAAAGTGCGCCGTACAGTTCCGGGTGCGTTTCTTGTAGCTGCCGCAAATGTAACAGTCCTGCTTGCGGTCTTTGTTCTGATACCGCTGCTGATACAGCACATGGCCGCAGTCTGCGCAGAACAAAATCCCGGAGAACAGCCCCACTTCATCGTAGCGGTTGGGGCGCTTGCGCTGCTTGCGGAGTTCCTGCACCCGTTCCCATGTTTCACGGTCAATAATCGGCTCATGGTGGTTCTCGAAAATCGCCTGTTTCTCAATGGGGTTCTCTACGCTGTGCTTGGTCTTGTAAGAGGGCTTTTCCGTCTTGAAGTTCACCAGACAGCCGGTGTATTCCCGGTTTTCAAGGATATGCACCACGGTGTTGGTCGCCCATTTGCACTCATAGCCGGGGTGATAACGGCGGGTGCTTCCTGTCCGCTGATATTCCAGCGTCCCCGGCGTGGGGATTTGCTGCTCGGTCAGCATACGGGCAATCTTGGTCGGGCCGTTCCCGGCAAGGCAAAGCTTGTAAATCTGCTGTACCACCGGGGCGGCTTCCTCGTCAATGATGAAGTTTTCGTCCTCGTCCATGAGATAGCCATAAACCGGCTTGCTGGTAACAGGCTTGCCGCTCATGCCTTTTGATTTTTTAACTGCCTTGATTTTCTTGCTCGTATCTCTCACCAGCCATTCGTTGAACAGATTTCGCAGCGGGGTAAAATCGTTGTCCATGCCGCCGTTTGCGCTGTCCACATTGTCGTTGACAGCGATAAACCGCACACCCTTTTGAGGGAACAGCATTTCCGTGTAAAACCCCACTTGCAGGTAATTTCGCCCCAACCTCGACATATCCTTGACGATAACGGTTCCCACTTTCCCGGCTTCAATGTCTGCAAGCATAGACTGAAAGCCCGGCCTTTGGAAATTTGCCCCGGAATAACCGTCGTCGGTGTACCAGCGCAGATTGGTAAAGCCGTTCTGTTTTGCGTAGGCTTCGAGTATCCTTTTCTGGTTCGATATGGAATTGCTCTCGCCTTGCAATTCGTCCTCATGGGACAATCTCGGATAAAGGGCGGTAATTAGGTTTTGGGTGGCTTGTCTTAACATAAAATCCTCCGTTTCCGACAGCCAGCCCCACTATTCCGTAGCTTTATTGTACCACGGAACAGCGGGGGCTGTATAGCGGTAAAAGCGTCAAAACTGCTTCTTTATAGCCTATAAAAAATGACGATTTTTATTTCACGGCTTCTCGTTGTAAATATGGTGGTAGAAAAATTCAAATTCGTATGCTATACTTGTTTTATTACAAAATCTCGGCTTGTTTGAAGGAGTAGCACTTATGAAAAGAAGTGTTTTATTAGCTATTTCTATTGTTATCGCAATCGTTTTACTGATAGCGGCGATATTTACAAAGGATTGGATTTTCTATCTGCTCATTGCCTGTCTTGTGTTTGCAGTATCAATAATTGGAAGCAGAAAAAGAAAGCAGAAATAATCTCAAATCCGGCTATCGTTCCAGCGGTCATGCTCCCCGGCGTGACCGCTTTTCCATGCTCCGCTTAGGCGGTAAAGGGGGATTTGTGTATGGTAGCGGCTTCCGCTTCCAGTACCCGCGCCATTTTATCGGCGGCGGTGGTTGTGGTGTCTTTCTTGAAATAGCCGGACACGACAAGGACGGAGTTGCCCATGCGAATTTCCGTCACGCAGTCGGGGCGGCGGGTGGTGCGGTGGTCGTGCTGCTTGTTATCTGCCATAGGCAATACTCCTTTCAGTCGGTAATCAGTTTCTTCATGCTCTCCATTTTCCGCTGCGCAGCTTCCTGCCGGAAGTTGTCGCCGGTAAAGCGTACCGGGACGCACATGGAAAGCAGCCGGTCATAAATCCGGGAATGGGCGGTGTCCTCCGGGTTTCGCAGGTCGTCCAGCGTGAGGTTGGTCGTGACGATCAGCGGCTTGCCGCTGCGGTAACGGCTGTCAATCACATTGAAAACCTGTTCCAGCCCGTATTCTGTCCCGCGCTCCATGCCGAAGTCGTCAAGGATAAGCAGCGGATAGCGGCAAAGGTGGGAAATGTACTCGTTGCGGTTCTCAAAGCTGGCGGCAAGGTCGTTGAGGATAAGGGCAAAGTTTGTCATGTGGACGGGGATTTCTTTCTCCATTAGGGCGTTTGCGATACAGCCCGCAAGGTAGCTTTTCCCGGTTCCCACGCCGCCCCAGAACAGGCAGCCGATATTGTCGGTTCGCATATCCTCCCAGTGTTCCACATACCGGCGGGCAATCCCGGCCTGCGGGTTCCTGCCGTTGTCGTTCTCAAAAGTCCAGTCCCGCATGGTGGGGTCGGTAAAGCCCCGGCGTTTCAGTTCTTCCACGGTGTCAAGGTGCCTGCGCCGCTTCTCGGCGGCCTCCCGTTCCTCGCGGGCGGCTCTCTGGCAGTCGCACTCTGCCGGGTGGCGGTCACGGCCAAAGATAGCGGCCTTATCCGGCGCAAAATAGGCTTCTTTCGGCTTATGGCACTTGCCGCAGTACAGTAAACCATCCTCGCCGGTGTAGTCCTCCGGCTCCGGGGTGGCAGCCGTCATATTCTCCAAAACAGCGTTGATTTCGTTCTTCATAAACTCTCGCCCTCCTTGCATGAGTAGTCTGGTATGCCCTTTTTCGGGGATTTCCTGGCTGCGTCCTCCTGCGCCCATTTGTAGATTGTGGCGGCATGGCTGCGGTATCGCTTGCCGCTGGACGCGATATGGCAGGATAGCCGGTCAATGTAATAGTTCCATTTGTCGGGCAGGTCTGCTTTCAGCCCGTCCAGTTCTGATTGCGAAAGAAAGACATTTTCATATCGGCCATAGGCGGCGCGGGCAGGCTGTCCCGTATCTAACTCTCGCTCTCTCTCTTTTTCTATCTCTATCTCTTTCTCTATCTCTATCTCTGGTGGACAAATGTCCGCTTGATATGGTGGACATTTGTCCGCCCCGGCCTTTGGCAAGGCTTTCTGCTCCTGCAAAGCCAGCCTTGCCCGCCGTTTCCGCTCCCCCTCGGTAGAGGATTGGCCGATAAGCAGTTCAATGTTGCTCATATACAACGCGCCGTTCTGTAACGGCTCCACAAGCCCCAGCTTCATAAAAATCTGCAAGGCTCGCTCTACGGTGCCAACTTGCTGGCGGGTAATGGTGGCAATCATCTGCGCGGTGTAGGGAATATTTTCATCAAGCTGCAACTTCCCGCCGTTTTTCAGCGATTTCAGGTACAGTTTCAAGAGAATGTTGGAATAGAGGATACCGTCCTGCATACTTTCCAGCAGCACGATAGCATCCTCGTCAAAGTAATTCTCTTTCAGCTTGAGGTAGTAGTATTTTCGGTTGTCTGACATGGTTCCTCCTTTGGGTGGATTTAGGGCGTTTGTACGCATTTAGAACGCCGTTTCCGGGGGAAAAGGATAAATGTATCAAGCCCCCGTTGAGGGCGGGCAAAAAAGCCTTGATTTACAAGGGTTTGACAGCCCCTAAATGCGTAGAAAGGTGGTAGCGTTTGCGCTGTCGCTCGGCTTCTTTGCGGCGGCGTACTCTGGCGGCGCAGTCGGGGCAGTATTTCCCCCGGTTGGATTTGGGGACAAATGCTGCCCCGCAGGCGGCACACCGTTTCCGGCTCCCCCGGTACAAGAGGGCTGCGGCCAGTTCCCCGTCAAGTGGCAGGACAGCCACACGGAACCAGCGGCACATGAGGGAAAGGGAAATGCTCTGGGCGCACACGCAAGGCTCCCCGTCGTCCAACAGCAGGCAGTTTCCCTCGTCGTAGTTACAGCACTCATGCACCAGCCGCCGCGCCCGCCGGTGCTGGCGGTAGTCCATTCTCGGCAGCTTATCGCTCATGGCTCTGCTCCTTTCTGCGGCGGGGTTCCTCCCGGCGCAAAATCTGGTCGATGTTCCGCTTGACCGTCTGCAACTCCGCATACCGCTGCTTCTGTTCGTGGTAGGTGTTATAAAGGCCGGATTTCTTGGAGACAAGCTGCTCGATCTCGTCCTGCAACGCTTTCCGGGCGGGCAGCTTGGTAATGCCATGCGCCTTGAAATACCGGGCGGCTGCGTCGGCTATGATAAAGTCGCTCTCATGCGCCTGCCGGTATGCTTCGCGGGCTTTGGGGGATTTCTGCGCTTTCAGCCCGTCGCGGGCAGGCTTGGTCTTGGCGTAGGCAAGTACCTGTTGCTGCAACTCCTTTTTCCCTTGCAGCTTCGTTTCCAGCGTTTTCAGTTCGCCGCTGGTCTGGCGCATTTCCTGATAGGCGGTATCAACGGCAGCTTCTAACTGCTCCGGGGAAGTGAAGCCGTATTCCTGATACACATTCAGCGTCGCGGCCATCTGTTTGAGGTTGTGCATGGCCGCCCAGCGTTCATAGCCCCGGCCTTTGCCCTCGGCCATTTTCTGCTCAATGTCCACAAGCCGCTGCACACCGTCCTCTTTCGGGGCGGTCTTGGCGGCTCTGTCTGCCCGTAGTTGGTCTTTGATAGACAGGGCTTCGGTCTTTTCTGCGGCTCCGGCGGCATGGGTCTGCGGCTGGGGGACGGAATGAACTGTTACGCCCCTCTGGGCGTTCTGCTCCAAAACGGCAAGGACAGCGGTGCGGTCAAAATCGTCACCCAGCTTGCGGGCAGTAATGGGCTTTGTCCTGTCCGGCGTGAGATAGGATAGCCGCCCCCGGCTCTCCTTGACGGCCACGCCCTCCCGCAGCAGCAGAGAGGAAAAGTCCTCGAATGAGGTCGCCGCAGACAGCGCGGCGCGTATGGTCTGCCGCAGCTTCTCCTTGTTCGTTTCAAACTTGGTCTGCCGGGGCGTGATACCGCCTGCAATCATGGGGGCGTTCTGCTTGTCCAGCGCGGCCTGTCCCTTTTTCTGCGCCCAATACTCCCGGTCTGTGACGCGGTTCTTGCTGCCGTTCAAGAGGTCGATTTGGTAAAGCCCCTCCCGGTGGCACATCTCCATGACTTCGGATTTGAAGTAGCGCAAGGCCGCGTCAGTACAGCGGTGCTTGCAACCGGCTTTCGTGTCGGCTGGCCTGTCCATGTAGGGCAGGAACGGGACTTCCTCTATCCGCAGCGAATTGATAACGATATGCACATGAATATTGCCGCTGTGGTTATGGCCGTCCGGGTGGGTACATACAAGGGCTTGATGGCCGGGGAAATGCTCTTTACAGAATTGCTCTCCTAACGCCTGCGCCCGGTCTACGGTCAGGCCGTTGTCCGGGCCGTCCCGTGGGTCAAAGCTGATGATATAGTGGTGGCTTTTCACATCTTCCCGCCGCTGGTTTTTCTCATAGCGGAGATTTGCCCGCATACAGGCAACGGCAAAATCCTCCCCGCCGCAGTTCAGCGTGGACAGCCGGTAGTCCTCGCGGGGGATAAGCCTGCCGGTTTCATCAAGGACGGGCTTCATGGTAAACTCGTCATGCTCAAACAGCAGGTATTGTTCGGCGGCTCCGTAGTCGGCGTTTTTAGAGTTGATATGCTTGAGTGTTGCCAACTGCGTCACCTACTTTCCTGAGGACTTCATACTTGAGGGCGGCAAGGTCGGCTATGGCGGCGCGTACCTCGCCGGACAGCGCGTTATAGGGTGCGCCGTACTCGTTCAGATACCGGGCAATCTGGTTGAGGTTGCCGCCAATCCTGCCGTACTCG
Organism: Bariatricus sp. HCP28S3_F11; assembly: GCF_052065395.1. Taxonomy (NCBI): domain Bacteria; kingdom Bacillati; phylum Bacillota; class Clostridia; order Lachnospirales; family Lachnospiraceae; genus Bariatricus; species Bariatricus sp. HCP28S3_F11. The sequence goes on from NZ_JBQHUC010000004.1 coordinate 61,364, forward strand.
GCTGTGAGTTTCCCGACAGCGGAAAGCAGTTCGTCATTGACCGCTGACACATGGATAATAGGGCGTATGGCGGTGCGCCGTATCGCCTGCCGGAGAAATTCGGACTGGCTGATACCATAGGGCGCAAGCCGCGCTGTGAAGTCGGCGTATTCATCTTCGGACAGCCGGGTTTTCACAACGCGGCTGCGGTGAGGTGTGTTGTATCGCTTCGGCATGGGCTGTAAACCTCCTTTCACTTATCACAAAAAATAGGCTGGTCTGTTAGGTATTTCCGGGGCAGTTCTCGCAAAAAAACGGCCTGCCGGACGGAAATATTTTTGCGGCGCAAGCCGCCATAGCAGGGTTTGGGGAAGGCACTCCCCAACAAGTTTCCCGCGAGGGGCAAAACCGCAGAATTGCGGATTTTGGCACCGTGGTAGAAACTTGCTCTAAGACTGCCGCAGACTGCCCCTGTCGGGTTTTTCCGTACATAGAACGGACAGAACAGGGCTTGCGGCCCGCTGTGGGCGGTCTTTTTTCCTTTCCGCTAAAGATACATTTCAAAGGCCGCCAGCTACCCGCTGGTCGTGGATTTTTCAAAATTTCTTTTGCTTCTGTAATCCGGGCAACAGGGTTTTGGCAACTGGCGGGGCAGAGAATTTTCCCTTTCACTCCCTACACCACCGCGTTTTGAAATTTGCCAAACAAAACGGCTTATTTTCTCTTTGCTTCTTACTACGGACAAAAATCAAAAATGCCAAACGCCGGGGCAGAAAAATTTCCCCTTCACTTACTACTACAATCCGAACAGGGCAAAATGGCCGGGAATGCAGCCGGACAACAAAAAAAGCAGCAAATCTTTTTCAGACTTACTGCTTTCACTGGCCGCGCCGGTGGGCGGCTGATATTCTGTTTTAGGGCTTATCGGTCAAAGCGAAACTTGAATAGCGCGGCAATTAGCTTCTGCTTCACATATTCCTCAACCTCGGCGTTGACCTGCCCGTGTACTTTGGAAAAGTAGCGGATATATCCGGCATAGTGGGAAAGAACGGTGTCGATTGCGTCCGGGTCGCCCTCATGGGCTTTGACGATTGTTTCATAGGAGAGAAGTTTACTCATAGTCTTTTCCCTCCATAAGCCGCCGTAGCCGCTGCAAGGCAAGCTGGATATGCCGCCCCGCTGTGCTGCGTGTCCGGCCGATATGTACGCCGATCACTCGCTGCGGCTGGCGCAGGAAATAGTAACGGAAGATTTCTTCCTGTGTCTGCTCCGGCAAAAGGGCAAGGGCGGCGGCAAGTTCCGCATGGTACAGAACGGCGGTCTGGCCGCAGGCAGTAAAAAGATATTCTTCAAACTGCTCCGGCTCGGCAAACTGGACAAACTTCTCATTCATCAGGTAGTCAAGGGAAACTTCCCGTTCCCACCTCCGGCGCAGCTTCAAGATTTTATCTATGGCTGCATGGCGAATAACAATCTTGCAAAAGGCGTTAAAGGTGTACTGGATATGCACCTTGTAGGCTTCATCTTCGGTCATGGAAATTCCCCCTCTCTGATAATAGTGCGGGGCGGCAGCACTCCTTGCTGTCGCCCCTTGATTGCCTACCAGCAAAGGCGGGCGGGGCTGTCAACGGCGGCGCGCCGTTCATCTTGACCGTTGACTGGCTCGGCTGGCTTTGCTCTCAGTATATACTTATCCCATAACTTGATGTTTCTTTGTCGTATTCCTTATCAAAAAATAGAACAAGCATATAAGACATAGGTTAAACAAAAACATAATAACTGGTTGCTGAATACCCATATATGTTTTTACAGAAGTAAATACGCCATTCATGTGAAGCATAAAAATCGGACAAACTTCTTGTAACTTTTGCAGTAACGGTACACTCTCGGAAAAATCGAATAGAACCGGCAAAAAACATACCACACATGAAGCAATGAGAGCCGTAACCGGAGCATTCAATTTTGCACTAATAAATAGCGTAATGATTGTCATTGCAATAAGTCCTAATATATTTAATGCTACTGAAATTAAGAACATTTGCAAAAAAGTCAAATCATAGGTAGAGGACGCATAATGTAATGAGGATTGAATATTTACATTCCACCCTTGTACTCCGTATATTCCCATATATAGAGCAGCATTAAGCAGCATAAAAACAATGTACATACCTATGACAGTTTCTAAAGAAGCTATGATTTTTGCTGTCACTAGTTTTGTTTTTCCGTAGCGTGCCGCATAAATCACGCTATCTGTATGGCAGGAATATTCTTCTGAAAAAACCGGAGATAAAGTAATTACAACAAGCAGACATAAAAGTATAGCTAAAACATTCCCCATACTGGACAGCATTTTATCCCACCCGTCACAATATCCTAAAATAATAGATTCATGATTAGGATAGGCTTCTTCAATAGATTTCATTTCTCCGTCTGGCTCTGTCATGTATTCCAAAATAGCTGCCTGATCCCTATAAACATGAAGCGCAGAAAAAGCCGAATTTTCATCCTTTGTAGCGGTAGCTGTTTGTGCTTCTGTTATTCTTTGCTCCATAAGTGTCAATAAATCCGGGGTTAATTTGCCTGCAAACATATTTGCGGTTTCTTTTCTTTGTTCAATCGCAGCAAATCCACTTACAGTGTCCATTTTCCCGGTATCGTAGTTATAGAATACAGAGGTATAACCAAACTGGAATAGGAAAAAATAAGCTACGATAAGGATAATTCCCATAACAAAAAAAATTTTAGTCGGTTTTTTTGAAATTATCTTGCCCCGCTCTGCTTTAATCATATCATTCATTATCAGACACCTCCGCAAAGTAGTATAAATATAAATCCTCTAGTGTCGGCTCTACATTCCGCGCAGTTTTGCAAGGTGCCACTTCTGATATAATTCTTAAACGCTCTGCTCCTGCACTATGTTTTAGATTTGCCACAACATAGTTTTTTTCTAAGCTATCGACTTCCTGCCGGGTTACGTCACATTCCCATACAAACGATTGAATTGGCTGCAAAATTGTTTCCGCTGAACCTTGATGCAACAATTCTCCATTTTTCATAATCAATATTTCTTTTGCAATGTACTCAACATCGGAGACAATATGCGTTGATAAAATTACAATACGGTTTTCGGCCAACGTACTAATCAGATTACGAAATCTGACACGTTCCTTTGGGTCAAGTCCTGCTGTTGGCTCGTCTAAAATTAAGATTTTAGGATTGTTCAAAAGTGCTTGCGCAATCCCCAGCCGTTGTTTCATCCCGCCGGAAAAAGTTTTGATTTTTACATTCTTTTGTTCCGATAATCCAACTTTTTCCAATAGCTCCAAAGAACGTTTATGAGCTTTTTGGTGCGGAAGTCCTTTAATTGCTGCAATATACATCAAAAATTTATACGCCGTAAAGTTTGGATAGTACCCAAAATGCTGTGGTAAATATCCTAAAATATTGCGATACTGTTCTCCTAAATCGTGAATGTTTTTTCCATTGAGCATAATAGCCCCTTTGGTTTCTGTTTGAACATCACATATCATGCGCATAAGAGTGGTTTTTCCTGCACCATTCGCACCTAATAAGCCATACACTCCATTCGTCAAAGTTGCGTTGAAACACCGTACCGCTTTCTTTTTTCCATACTCTTTAGAAAGATTCTTTATTGTAAGTTCCATGCTGATTCTCCTATCATTTTTTCATGCTTCAAATAGTTCCGTACCGTTTTCCCTAATAGGGCAAGTGAAAAGAAATAAAAGGCAGCCCAGCCCCATAGCATTGATGTTTCAAAAAGAACATCCTGTTTCAAAATAATTGAAAATATGACTGCTATACAAATCATACATACAAATAAATGGTAGGAAATTTGCCCCTTTTCATTTTTCATAATTGTCAAGAGATAGCAGGTACAGGAAACATTAAATGGAACCATACCATACAAAATTACTTCGATTATGGATTGTTGGTAATACAAACTTGTTATTACTAAAACAAATGTTATCAAAAACAAATCGGCTAAACCAATGATTAACATACGACAAGCAGTAATCTTCACCAACTGGCAGCGGCTGGATTGTTCTATTTCCCACATATCGTATATGTTACTTTTAGAAACCTCCCGAACTCCCACTAACACGATTAACGGAATAATGACCACAAGTGCTATCAAAGGATATTGAAAGGAAACATTCCAATGCCCGAAAAGACAAACCAGTAGAATAGCTATGGCAAACAATGCTATTTGAACAAGCCAAAAAGAGAGAGGAAGATACTGTAATTGACTTAGTAAAACACTCTGCAAAGAATCATTGTTAAATTCAGCACAGTCCATGTACTTTTTCCCGGCCGAAATCAATTCATTCATTTTGTTTTCGGGTATAGCAGGTGTATCATAAAGCTGTAGCCATTCTTGAATATCATTATTTTTTTTCATACATTATCGCCTCCTTTGAAATCATTAAGGTATCGCTCTATTTTTTGCAATCCCTGTCTTAGCCTTGATTTTACGGTGGGAATATTTGACTTTGTGATTTTTGCAATCTCCCGTATTTTCAAGTTGTGGTAAAAGCGCAAAATGATAACTTCTTTCTGATAATCTGGCAATGAAAGGAGTGCTTTACGGACTTCTGCTGTGTTTTCATTTTCTATCATTCTTTCTAAAGCACTTCTTGTATCATCTGTAATATCCAAAGTGTTTAAGTCTGTGTATATGGGCTTCGCCTTTTTGAAATAGTTATTACAGGTATTTGCGGCGATAGTTAGTAAGTAATTTTGAAACTTTCCCAACATACGGACAGCATGAATATTTTCTAACAATTTCAAAAATACGTCTTGTGTAATATCTGCTGCGGTGTCTGTATCTCCATTTAATCTGCGGTAACAAAACTGATAGATTAGTCCGTAATATTTACGGACTAATACGTCAAATGCTTCCGTATCGCCCGCTTGGATTTTTTTAATCAGTACAAAATCTTCGATGTTGTGTCACCGCCTTCCCTGTATAAAACGTCTTACACTATATAATAACAACTGATTATGCAAAAGGATTTAAGATTGGAGAAATTTTTTTCAAAACTTCAATTCTTATCGCCAATGCAATAGAATACAAATCCAGAATGGCGCTTTTGGGGTACGGAATGGTAGGCTGCTGTCTATCAAATTCTTGTGTGTTACTTTATGGCACATGAGCATTTGCGCCCGGGTTATCGTTACCGTATCCTTCCATAAGGTTGATTGCACCCCAGATTCCAAGACCTGCTCCAAGTGCGATTACAAGTGTCTGTAATGTTCCTACTGCGCTCTGAAAAAATGCCATGTTTCAGTTCCTCCAAAATATTTTTTTCGTGATATATTCATTCCTTTGCCCCGACCAGGGAGGCAGTTTACAGTTACGTGCCGGATCCCCTGCAGTGGCATCCGGCTATGCGCGCATATCGCCCGTTTCCAGGCATAATAAAAAGCCCCTATCTTCCGGCCTTTATCGCCGGATGGTAAGAGCTGATTACTCTGTTAAGTCGATGACTTCGTATTCATCATCTGCTTTCAGTTTCAGTGTGTGGCTTAAGAATTTCACCACATCAAAATAGTTCTTCTTGTCATAATCTGCCGTCAGCCTGTAATTCGGGTGCTGCGTCAGATCATATTTGTCGGACAGAAATGGCCTTACACCACGGACCTGCACGATACATTTCGAGCCATCCATGACTGCCAGTTCATCCATTGTCATCAAATCCTTGCCAAGCTTCTGATAATTCATGCTGTAGCTTTCCTGGGAACCCTTCGACTGTCCGGTATTGTACATATCGATGGTCTCTTTTCCAAGAATTGCATTCAGGTCTTTTAAGGTCGTCTGCTCGGTACCGCCAAGGAAAATCTGGGAATCCATATTGCCGATGATGGTATCTGCATTATCCTTATAGATTGCCTTAAGCTGTGACTTTGCCTGCAATACCAGGCATGCCGATATTTCCCTGCTTCGGATGGTTGCCACCAGCTTTTCCAGATTCGGAATCTGTCCGATATTGGCCGCCTCATCGATCAGGCACCTCACATGTACCGGCAATCTTCCCCCATACACATCATCTGCTTTCTCACAAAGAAGATTGAACATCTGCGTATAGATCATGGAAATCAGGAAATTGAAGGTGCCATCCGTATCTGACATAATCAGAAACAGGGCTGTCTTCTCATCTCCCAGAGTGTCCAGCTCCAGTTCATCGTAAGCTGTCAGATCCCTGAGCTCCTTGATATCAAAGGGTGCCAGTCTTGCACCACAGGAAACCAGAATGGACTTGGCTGTTTTTCCGGCAGCCAGCTTATACTTTGCATACTGCCTTACAGCGAAATGGTCCGGGTTCTGCTCTGCCAATTCCTCAAACATCAGATCCACCGGATTTTTGAACTCTTCATCATCCTCCCGGACTTCCATTGCATTGATCATTTCAAGCAAGGTAGAAAAGTTCTGCTCCTCCTCCGGCGCCTCATAATGGATATACCCAATCAATGCGGTGTAAAGCAGTGTCTCCGCTTTCAGCCAGAAATCATCTCCACCTTTGCTCTCCCCTTTTGTATTGGCAATCAGTGTTGTTACCAGTTTCAGAATATCCTTCTCAGAATGGAGATAGGCAAATGGATTATAATGCATTGATTTTGTAAAATTGATGGTATTAAACACCTTCATCCGGTACCCGTTCTTATACAGGGCATTTCCTACTTCATTGACCAGACCACCCTTTGGATCAGTCACCACGTAGGATGAATGCATCTGCAAAAGATTTGGCTTGATAAAAAACCTCGTCTTACCGGAACCTGAACCACCAACCACCAGAACATTCTTATTTCTGGCGTATTTCGGAATTTTCGGTCTGCTGCTCATGGTGATCCGCTCTGTCTGGGACAGAATTACATTGTTTGCAAACACCGGATCCTCAAAAGGCTCGATATCTGCATGCTTTCCCCATCTGGCAGAGCCATACTCCTCATTATGCCGGAACTTTTTTGCGTTTTTCCCTTTCAGATACACTGCCAGCCTGAGCGCTGCACCACAGGCGATGCCTACCAGCAGGTCTGTTGGATATAAACTTGGCAACGGATTGGAAAATGCCTTTGCAATCAGTCCATCAAGTACAATGCTCTGTACTTTCTCAGACGCATTGGCACCCACCGCCAGTCGCCACATCTCTCCCAGATTGGTAGCAGCCAGTCCCAGAACAATATAGGGAATGTTCAGGATCAGCTGCTTTTTTATCTGTTTCATATTCATCGCACCTTCTCCTTCTTTTTCTCTGCCACTTTCCTTGGAATCGCTGCCACAATCTCCTTGAATTTCTTCAGTTTCTCAAGAACACTTGGGCGCTCCTTTGACCCCTTCTTCACCTGCTTGTCTGCATAATCCTGCAAGATTTTTGTAATCACATCCATATCCTTTGCTTTGAAGAATATGGTATATACCGGAGGATCCGCTTTCTTGTCCTTTACGACTGCGAAATCAACACCATACTTTTTGGCGATTTTCTGAAAATCCTTAAGCCCTTCATCGGCAAGCGGAATGGACGAGACTCCCTGGCCCTGACGAACCAGAGTCTTGATTGACTGCTTTCCTTTTGTCGGATGGATTTTTTCACCCACTGCCTTCCCGACTGCCTTTGTTGGCTTTCCAACCACTGTACTTAATGCTTTCATAAACAATTTCAGCGTAGGTTTGGATACTCTGACTGCAATGCGGATGGACTTGTCCGCAGTCTCCTTGCTTACTTCTTCATGTACCAGCTTTCTCACTTCCTTCCATCAAAAAAACAGCCCGAAGGCTGTCTTCCACGAATCTACTCTTCTTTTCTGCTCTTATCCACACCAAGGACTCCCCTCATGGTGGATGATGCCACGTGAAAGCGATTTGCAATCGCAATATCCGTAAGCACCGTTTCATTTACAGCGGCTCCACAAACCACAAGAATCCTGGAACGTCTCAGCATATCCTCTGACATATCCAGATAATCCTTATATTCATCCGCATTGCTTACATCAATTACCTCCGGCAATGACAATAGCGGACAGATCGGTGTGTAGCCTGCTTCATACAGTTTCCTGCAATATCTCTTTGCTGATCTTTTGGCTTTGGTTCGGTCCGCACTCCATGCAGATGTAACATAAGCCCATGGTTTGTTATTCATATAATTCCTCCTATCCCAGCCGGTAGCTTTGGATCCGGTACTGCCCGAGTGCAAGTGTACAGATTCTGCTTCTAAGCTCTGACATGACTGCACTAATATCGCTCTCGTTAAGCCCCTGTAATCCATAATCCGATTTCATCACAAGATATCCGGCCGGCACATATGCCTCTCCGTCAATGAGCAGCTTCTTTCTTGCATCATAGACAAAAATGTAATCCGTCTTCCCTATCATCTCGGAAGCACTGTTCTTTCCAAACCCGTCCAGAATTGCCATTGCATCTTCCATCCCGATGAAATTCACCTGCTGCGATGCATCCACATAGATTGCCGACTGCTCCGGTGCCAGAATACTGACAATCTCTTCCAGATTTGCCGCTATCTTTTCCAAACGGCCCAAAATAAATTCTGTATCATTCAATTTAACCAATCCCTCCTGGTCTATATTTTTCCTGTGGCCATATCATGATTAACTTCCGCACGATAATAGCCGTCCATTGTAGCCGGTGCGTTATACAATGCAGCCAGCAGATACTGCTTAATACTGCGGACTTTCGTGGTATTCTCCCGGACACAGTCCATCACATACTCAATATGTCCCATGTTTAACTTCATGAATCTTCCCTTTACCACATTTGCCGGTTTGTCATCTCCGGCTATCCGGATCATCTTTCTCCTGGAACACAAAATGTCCAGCATAAGCTCCAGGATGCCTTCAATCATATCGGAATCATAAGGATACCGGCTCTTTAAGACAGATATTTCCAGTTGTTCCCTAAGGTAAGCTTCATATCCCATCCGTTCCTCATCCCCGGATAGGATAGGATAAGTATCACTATATTCAGTATTATTGTAATTAGTATTATTAGGCTGTAGATTATACAGGTCCTGACCTGTAACTTTTACAGTACCAGACCTGTAATCTTTACAGGCCTTGACCTGTAAATTCTGCTGGTCTAAGAAATTCTTCACATAGATCAGTGCCGGCTTTCCCAGTCCCTGCTTAATGCGCTCTATCAGCCCAAACTCTTCCAACTCTGAAAGATATTTGATTGCTGTTTTTTCGGAACAGTTCATAGCTTCCCGGATGGAAGTCAGGGTGAAAATGATATATACCCGCCCTTCCTCATCAATCCAGCCATTATCCCTGGAAAGCGATACTCGGTCTAATAGCAGTCCATACAATACCTTTCCTTCCGTGGATATTCCCTGAAACCTTGCATCAGTAAAAAGAACCTTCGGTATCCGGTAAAAAGCAAACTGCTGGGACTGATCTTCATAAAAGTAATCAAATCCCATGGCTATCCCTTTCTTTTGCTTCGCATCTCTTCCATCAGCTTTTTGTAACACGGAAAACAAAATGCTTTATCATACCCATAAGGACATTCCTCTTTACAGTTCTGTGGATGGCTGATCGGTGGCTTCGCCCCTGTTCTGTTTTTCTCAATATATGCTCCTGACATTGTATTACCTTGCCTTTCCATCAAAAAAGTGCCAGACCTATGGCAATCGCCATAAGCTGACACCTTATGATTGTTTTAGAGGGCTTCCCCGCCCTTAGCCTTTGCTGCCTTTTCTGCCGCATCCTTTACGGGAGGCTTTGCTGCAACTTCCTTCTGCTTATCCTTCAGATCCTTTAATACGGAACCGTGCTCCTCCGATTTCTCATCGATCTGGGCCTCGGCTTTTTCCTGTTGTCTTGCTTCAAATTTCTCCGCAAGTTCAAAGATATGCTCCTTGGAATCATAATGGTACACGTTGTCAGTAAGCTTTTCCTCAGGACTTACCTGGGTAGCATTGACTTCCCTTACCATATCTCTCAGATCATCTGCTGCCTTGTCTCCGTTATCAGGTACCAACAGAATTTCATGGATCGATGAGGGGAGAATATAGAAGTCTCCACCAAGCTTCTCAGCAGCCTGATCCATAAAATCCTGATAAGCAAGCACCCCCGCCCCAGAGTTCTTATCCGGAACCGTTGCAACATACATCATTTCCTCCTGCTCCTCAGGAAGACCAAACATCTCAAATGCTTCCGGTCCCATCATCTCTCTCATGACCTCGCTCATACCCTGGATAACCGCCGGTCTGATCTCCGGTGCGTTCTCCAACGCATCCGCTTTCAGCTGCTCATGGGTTACTCCCATGTGATCGATCATGTCATTGGTTACCAGAATGGATGCCCTTCCGGTATCATTGCTCTCAAGCACAAAACGATATACAACCGCCATGTCCTCCATGCTTTCATGAGGAATCTTTGTAAGCAGCTCTGCATTTGTTTCCGCAGAAATCACTTCAATGGAGAGCTTGCGGACACTGGTTTTGGTCTTAGGTGTTTTGAGAACCAATGCGGTATGCGTACTGGCAAAGGTCGGCGGGAACTTGAACATAATGTCCTTTCCGTTCAGATCTGCCATCGCTTCACGATTTACTCTCTGCAACTCCTTTTCAACGAAGATGCTTGCCTGACCAAGTTCGATACTCGCAGGAGAAATATCTACACAGTCCCAGGTCAGCCCCAGAAGCTCACCCATTCGCAGAGAACAGGAGAAAGCAAGGTTGATTGCCAGACGGAGAATATCATCGTCGCAGGCTTCCAGAGCCTTCAGAAGAACTTCCGCTGTCCAGATGTCTCTGGTCTTATGTTCTTCTTTCGGCAGCGTAGCGTGTTCTACGGGGTTTCTGGTCATCAATTCCCACTTCACTGCCTGATTGAACGCATTACGCAGAACCTTGTGAATCTCTCTGACCGTATGCGGTGTTAGATACTCATTACGAGCTTTCACATACTTCGTAGACACAGCTTTTACAGTAAGCAAATCTCTGTAATACTTGTCCATAATTCTCGGAGAAACATCCTCCAGTTTCATATCACCGATAAGCGGACGAATATAATTGGCAATCAGGCTCTTTCTGCTTTCATAAGTAGACATCGCCCAGGTGTTCACGCCGTAGATAGACATATATTCTTCCAGAAGATCGTTTACGGTCTTGGCAGAGGGTGGAATAAAGGTTCCCGACTCCTGCTCATATTCGACCTGCAACTTTCTTTTCTTTGCTTCAGCATTGGTGTCAAAGGTTTCCCATTTCTGACGCTTATTGCCGTTCTCATCGGTGTATGTATAGACCACAGAATACTTCTTTTTTCTCTTAACGATGGATGCCATGTAATCATCTCCTTTCTTGTCCATCCTCCGCTACTAATCTGTAGCGGGTCTGATTCTGATACCATTTTTCAAAACTCTCTTTGGTAGCTCGCTTATATCTGCCAACCTTGATAAGCTCAAAATCGCCATTGGCAACAATATAGTAGATGGTCTGACGATGTACCCCAAGCATTCTTGCCATTTCCGGCAGACCGTAGGTGGATGCCACAATGTCTGCATCCAGTTTTTGATCCTCTACCGTGCGATAATCGCTCTGGGATGCATACCATCTTTCAAAGCTCGCCTTGGTCACTCTACGCTTGCCCAGGGCTTCGACAATTTCAAAATGCCCTTTGGCAACCAGTTCGTAGGCAGTTGCTTCTTTCAGCCCAAGGCGCTGACCAAGCTCCTCTACAGAATATGTAGTTTTCTTCAGTTCCTCACCGGGAGGGGTTCCATCGACCTTCTGGTATTTGAACTGGTTAGCATACCATTCCTCAAAACTGTCGATCATCACCCTCATGGTGTTGCCGACAAGAATGGTCTTGAAGTAATTTTTCTTAATGAGCCAGTAAGACTCAGTTTTGCAAAGGCCAAGCATCCTGCCCATTTCAGGGACAGACATACTCGTTCGTTTTCTTGTTTCTGCCATCGCACAACCTCCTATGTAAAAAATGTAGCCATGTGTTTTCTTGTCATGGCTACATTTTATCGAACTCTTGATTTATTTTGAAGTTTGTCGCCGGGTTGTACGACACACTTGACAAATCTCACATTTGCTGATCCAGCCACTCATCAAAACTCTTTTTCGAGATTCTGATGCTGCCGCCGATGCGCACACTATGAAAAGCTTTCTTTTTCACGAGGTTATATGCGCTTGTTCTGCTGATCCCCAGGATGTCCTGAATCTCATCAACGGTATATGTTCTCTTATCGAACTGGCCTGTGGAGGCTACAATGGATTCTTCGGTACGCTGATTCATAGCAGCAATTCTTTCTTCAAACATCTATGTTCACTCCTTTTCTTTCTTCGGTTTATGTTTTGTGGAACGCTTTTTCAGCTGTTCCATTGCAAGGCTGACGGATAAGGCTTTCTCAATCGCTACCATTTCACGGGGCGTAACCTTACCTAAGTAGTTATCAATTCTGCGCTTATCAATGGTGCGGATTTGCTCCAGCTGCACAACAGATGCTTCTTTAAATGCAGGATTGTTTCTAATCAAAAGATGGGTCGGCATATTCTCCTTCTTACGGATTTTCGTTGTGACTGTTGCCACGATCAGCGTGGGAGAATACCTGTTGCCGGTATCGTTCTGAATTACAATCACCGGTCTGATACCACCTTGTTCAGACCCAACTACCGGGTCCAGATCAGCGCAATAAATATCGCCACGGCGATATACCCAATTTTCTTTCATCATGTGCCATGACCTCCTTTCGTTGGGTATGTAACAAACGACTGCCCGAAATAAATCGGGCAGTCATTCCAAAATCTATGTTTCCCATATTTGCCACGCACCCCTGGGAAAGAGGACGGTTGCCCTCAGGGAAGCATCGAACGGCTGATTGCGAATCAGCTCCATAGGAATCTAACCTCTGCCGGGTTCTCCGCCAGCTCCGTAGAGAAGTATCATTAACCCTGACTGTTTTCATTGCCGTATTGGTAGCAACCCAATATTTACGAGCCGGTATTGATCGCTGGCACCGGATGAGAGACTACTGCGTCAATATAAGAAAATAGTCGTTCTGTTTCTCTTTCCGATACGTCACGGCGTACCGCTGATGTGGCTGATGCTTTCACACCGACAGCAGGAACGTATTCGATGATTGTCTATTCAGTTTTCAAGGAACAAGCAGCCTTTCTCTTTGGCTGTGTCTAAATTGTACTGTTTTCACGATTCGTTTTTTATGACCTCTCACGGCGGATACCCACCGCCATACGGCGGATTTTATAATTTCATCTTCAAAGCAACCAACTGATTTATAACGGAATCCAATTCCTTTGCAGCTTCATAATTGCGAATCTCGCAGCCAATAAGTATGTAGTCAGTTGAAATACCAAAGAAGATACCAATTTCAATCAGCAGATCAATGGAGAATCCCTGAATACCTCTTTCGATTTTCCCAAGGGTACTTGTACTGATGTTTAATTTCTCTGCAAGCTGTTCCTGTGTCAGCCCTTTTTCTTTTCTGAGTGCGGCAATTCTTTTTCCACTTTCTTTCTGGTCGTAATACATATCGTTTCCTCCGATTTCTTGAAATTTTGAAAATGAAAATCTCAAGAATCCGGGAGGAGAACGGTTGCGGGGAATATCCCCTGAAATAAAAGAAGCGCACCCGATCTCACAATTTCTTGCAAGAACAGGTGCGCCATTGCGCTGATTCTGATTCAAAAAAATACCCCCGCCAGTTACATTTTCTTAGGCAATTTTGCTCTTGCCCTGAAAACATAACTGGCGAGGGTGTTATGACCGGTGTTATGCCGGTTCGTATCGGTGTTTTGACGGTGTTATGATGGTGTTATGGGAAAAATCGGGTGTTATGATGGTTTTTATTGGTGTTACGCCGGTGTTATGCCATAACACCGAGAAAAACCGGCAACTTTCAATCTTTCAATCAGCTCGTCGTATTCCTCCTCTAAGAGATTGCGCTGTGCCATCCGCAGCTCTCCTCGTGCCATCTCTGGATGATCCAACTGAAACATTGCGTAAATCATCCAATAGTAGCCATCAATGCTGTGTGGTGCAATCAGAAGCACCTTGGAGGCATAGCCATTGCTGTCTTTAACATTCCCTTTTTGGGTTTCTCCGCCGCCACTTCGCTTTCGATTACTTCCAGGCACTCTGAAACGGTTTCCTTCTCCTCGGAAGTAAGGGTATTTGCAGCTGATTGTACATCGGCAATCAATTTTTTCAGTTCTCCGATGTCAACACCTACCTGGTTTGTTGCAGTAACGGTGGCGTTGTCGGTTGCGATAATTGCCTGTCCACTCTGTACCGTCACATTGTAAATCACTTTATCATCCAGTCCCATATCAATACCTATCTTTGTCAGATAACGCTCAACATGGCGGATCAGCACCATGACAAAGCGCTCATTAAACCCTTTTATCTTATCCTGAAAGCTCGACGAAGAAGAATATCCCATCGCAATCCCACGGTAAATTGAATTGTTTTTATCAACTAAGTACCGTAAAACCGCAAACACATTACGGACTTCTTCTTCGTCAGTATCGCCTGTTGAGAAAATTGTGCGTCCGTAAGATGACTGAACCGCTTTCACCTCTTCGTCCAAGTTCCAATCACAACTTCCACAGCCGTTGATATAATCAATGATGATCGGGGTGTCCTCTATGTATTTCAGGAACTTTCCAAGTACCCCCGTATAATCCTCATAATCAGCTTGAAGCAGACGATTAGAGCAGCTGTTGAAATCATACTGAATTTTTCGTAGCTCATTTCTATTCAATTTCATAGTTTTTCACCCCGCAAAACGGACAATATGCGCCCGTCATTTTTAATAATGGCTTGATTTTTGCTGTACGCTTGCAGCACGGGAATGTACATATTTCCAATGCTTCAATTCCCGAACGAATAGGGTCTTCACTCTCGTGACGAGGGCGTTTCCCCGCTTTGAATTTAACCATACTATTCTTGCTATGGCGCTCCAAGTCCTTGAACATATCATAAATCATGTCATTAACTTTATTTTTTGTCATCTTCATAGCAAGCTCCAGAACATCTTCCGTGATATAGCTGTCACTGGTCAATCCGCAGCTGGGACAGAAAATATGGAGTACCCCATCATCCTGCAAGTCCGAAGGAGTCCCCTTGAAGAATGTTCCACAGTGCTCACATTTCAAAAGGACATACCCTTCATCATCTGTAGGAATTGAAATAGTCATGTGGATTTCATCACTCACAAGTTTTCTCCTCCTTCGTTATTTTATCTTTGCCAACACATCCTGAAACTTGGCATAGTTGACCTTCACGCCATCATCAAGATCAATCGGAATCATCTGGTCAGCCAGATGGTGAATTTTTTCTTCGTAGGTGTGTAGCTCGGAAGCCTGATCCTGAATTGTTTTCAATTTCTTATTCAGCTTCACACGCTCGCTGGTCGCCGCAGAAGCAATGCGCTGCTCTAAGTCCTCAATGGCAGTGCGGTAACGACTCTGCTGTTCATGCACATAGTCGGTACGGATGCGGGCAATGGTATCCGGTTGATACCGGTGCATATAAATCAGGCACTTGAAGCCATTTTTTTTGCCGCTGTCAAACTGCCAATAAATCGGGCGCTTCTGATAAATCCTGCAATGGTCATTGTAGAAGTCGTTCAGGAAGTAGTTCCGAATGACATCCTTCGGCTGACCTTTGCCGCCCAAAGCACCTGCAATAAATTTCAGGTTTTCGTCAAGCGTTTCTGAACCATAAACGGTTTCCACGAATTTCACAAAACGCCCGACAATATCGTCCTCAAAGTATTCATCATCGCAGATCGGAATGATATTGTCTTTGTCCGCCGGGAATGTCTTGTACTTGTCGGCAGACCACTCGCCGCCAGCATAAACAAGACCGGGTTCATCGAGAGAATACCGACCGAACATACAGCCCACAGCATAGGAAATGAAGGATCGAATATCCCGTCCCAGATCAGCCCTGCGGACGGTTACATCCTTGTCCTCGACCTCCGGTGTCAACTCATCCTGCAAGCCGTAAATGTCGATGAAAATGCGGTTGAGTTCTTCCTCGTTGGATTTCAGCTGGTTGAAACGCTCGTTGCACTCGTTTTCCCAACGGGCAAACTCCTCAGACAAAGCTATGGAGGTCATGGTGATACTGCCCATTTTACCGCTGGCATCCTGAAAAACACATTCACTTCCAAGGGGTAATTTGGGCAAAAGTGGATGTCTCTGGAAATTCCAAGAATTTTCAAAAGAGTCCCACTCGGCTTGCGAGCAAAGCATTGCCGAATCTACATTTCTGTTTATATAATCAACTCTTAAAGCAGGTAAACTAAAAGGCATTGAAATAACAGAGCCAACCATAATATTCAGCGTAGGAGCTAAAAAATCAAGATAGTGTTTTGCAACTACAGAATTGCAAAATGCTATAATGGCTTTAAGACAACTTTCATCTGCATATAAACTAAATCCAGCCATGTCAGATAGATACCCTGATGCCTTTAATCTAAATGCAGGCGTACCAGTTGTTATTCGAGACCATGTAATTAAGGGCTTGAATTTCAGTACATCAGAATATTGCTGGTAATGATGACCACTTATTTGACTATTTTTCTTAATATTTTCTCCATCATTGCGCCAATCAATCACTGTCGTATCATTGCCAGCCCATTTTCTAAATTCGCCACCCTTGTTATAAGGAAACCATTTCTTTTCTTGGAATGAATCTTGAACATTTCTCGCATTATACATAACGTCAGAATTCTTGATTTCCCACCAAAAGTGAAGAAATCTTTCATTATCGCCCGTCTGAATTCCAACAGAGGCTGTTACGAAATCCTTTAATAATTGTTTGCTTTCAAAAGCTTCAAGTGTTCTGTTTGAAATCCAGTATGCAACAGGAACACCAGGTATTTCATTAAAGCCATTCTGCTTTGCTATATATCTTCCCTGGCTACCGAGGAATGAAAGTTCTTTTTCTTGCTGAGACATAAAAGTAACTAATCTTTTATATGTGCCACAATAATTCCATAAGTTGCTGTTTCGTTGTACAAAAGATGTTGTCTGCACAACCTCTCCGCCGATTTCTTCAAAGGCTCTTGCGCCAAGATGAGCCATATTAACAATATCATGTCTCAAGCACTTCTGGCGCATATCTTCAAATGTCGAAATAAACATCCAGCTATGCTGAGTGATCATTGCAACTAACCTATTTTTTCCTATCATGGAATTACATCGCTCTATAAAAACAGCAAATAAATCGGCTTTAGTTGTTGGATAATTTTTTTTGACGTAAGAATTTAGTTTTCCGTCACCATTACTTATTCCCATATACGGCGGATTTGTCACCACAGTATCATACTTCTGCGCCAGTGCTTCCGCCACCTGTACCAACGGTAACAGCTCTCGAAGAGCCACTTCACGGGACAGATCAATATCTCCCTCGATCTCATCAAAACGATGGAAGAGGGCAGACCAATCCTGCGGAGTTACGGTCAGAATAGAACCGTATTCCTTGGCATCGTGCAGCTCTCGAATAATGGTATCCATCGCTGCTTTCAGCTTGGCATCTCCATTACAGAAATACTCGATAGCGAACTTATCCAGATGATTGCTTTCTACAATAGCATACACATGGGGCTGAGGTACATCGGGATTGCCATTCTCATCCTTACGGGCTAAAAAGCGACGATCATACTGGCGTGCTTTCATCATCACGGCAAAATAAGCCAGCTGTGCCGCACGGTCATCAATGTCCAGACCATACAAATTATTTTCTACGATGCTGGCAACTGCTTCACGGGTCGTGTAGCCGTAGCTCTCATAGATCTGCATCAGCACATCGAACATATAGGCAAGGATGTGACCAGAACCGCAGCAAGGATCAATGACCTTGATCTGCTCCGGGGTGAGAGCTGCATATTCTTTGCGAATTTCAGCGAGCTTGTCCTGCACTTCCGGTTCCTGCTCGGCTTCCTCCAGATAGTAGTGCCACTTGGTATCCTCCGGGTTACGGTTTCCGGCAGTATAGGCTGCCTGCTCCTCCTCGGTTGGAAGAAGCTGGCCTTTGGTATCTGGATGTCCTTCCAGCCAGAGACGACCAAGGCTGTTTTCCACCATATAGCGCACGATCCAGTCCGGCGTGAACAGCTGGGTAGCTGCGGGGATATTCTCCTTGGTGATCTTTACATTCTTTTTCAGGGCAGCGAACACATCGTCCTTTTTCTCGCTGTTATAATACTGGTACAGCCAGCCGATGATCTGAACCGCATCTTTCCAGTCCGCTTCCGGGATTGTTGAAATCATCTGCTCAATGACGCTGCCCTGACGGAGCAGGTTGTCCGGCAGAAGCAGCTCAGTATAGTCTGCGATCCGTTGGAATATTCCCGGCAGAATCTTATTCAACGCATTGCACTGAACAATGAGAAGGTAACGGTACAGCTCGTCTGTCTTTTCAGCCTCCTTTAAGGCATAAACCTTCTCCATATCCAGTCCGTCAAGCTCCAGATGGATCGCTTCGGCAAGAATCTGGGGCTTGAACCGGTTTTCTTCATCCGTGAACACACGAACATGAGAGGGGAGGTAGCCGTTGACCTCCATGAAACGCAGGGCGGAAAAGCGGTTGAACCATGTGTAGGCAACCTCCTCCATAACCTGCCGGTATCCTTTATCCTTAATCTGGGCAATAAGCGCCTGACGCTGTTTTTTCTCGTCAGCGGACAGAACCTTGCCATTCACACTGTCAGCAGAGGCATCTACCATGTTGTCCTCGGTAATGCCATACTGTTCCGCTTTCATGGAAACACGGGCGATTAGCTCTGTCCGTGCCCAGACAGCATATTTTTTTATCGCATTTTTATCCATAATCGTCTCCTAATCTACAGAACCATGATTCTCTGTTCTTATGCTGGCACGTATTGCAAACAACGGAACCGACAGCTTTCCTTTTGCCTTTTTTCCGTCAACGCTGTGCGCTATAACTTTGCATTCCTCGAATTTTTCTTTTTGACAATGCCATTGCAGTGCATCCGCTTCCTGCTCCGATAGTGTATATATGGCATTGTGGTAGGGCAGAATAATCCGATTTTCTTCAGGCATATGGCAGTCTACTAATAACTTTTTCTTGTAACAGATTTCAAAATTCTCCAACACAAAGGGCTTTTCTCCCATGTTAAAGATTTCGATTCCGTGTTCCGAAGGGCTTGTTTTGACACGGTATTCTTTTTCTGTCAGCTCACTGTCTGGTGCAACCACCATCTGAAAGCAGAGCTTTGGTCGTTCTCGGATAACGGTTGTCAGTTCATTCAAAATCCATCCGATCACTACTCCAATAACACCAATCAAAGCAGATATAAGTTCCATCATGGTTCGGGGTCTCCTTACGGGTTAATTCAGCTTGATACCATCACAATTTTTCAGCAATGTTTTCAGTTGGGCACGAATCTTCTCCACATACTCGTCTACATCTGCTTCGCTCTCCAGCGTTTTCGCCTGGAATACAACCTGATAATAACATTTACTACCGTATCCTTAAAACCACCTTTTACGAAGGAGACCCAGCAGAAATCCACGGATTACATACCGAAGCTCTGAAAGTTCTTTTTCCGGTGGACAGCATGGACAGCTGTGAGGAAATGATGATTCAGGACTGGTCCGGCGCTCTATATAAGAAGGACGACACGGCATTTCTGTGCTGGACGTATTCTCCAGAAGTTACTTATGTTCTGGAATACACTCCAAGCAAAATTGATGATTCTGAGATTATCAAAATGGCAGAGAGTGCTGAACTTGTAGAATAAAAAACCGCCACGATCTACACTCCATACCGGAGCATAGACCGTGGCATTTTTGATTAGCGAAGGGGCTTCTTTTCTTCTTTTTTCTGTTCTTTCTTCCTGTCAATATTCAGGATCGTCTCAACCGTCTGCTTCGCAATCAGGTATTCCTGCATCTCTTTCTTCACCTGACGATACTCTGCGTAGGCTTGTTTCTTCTCAACCAGGAGCCGATTAAATTCCTCATGCAGAGCTTGACGGGAAGGAATCTTTTTCCCCTCCAGCTGGTCAAAGGCTTGCTTTGCCGCCTTGTGGAGCATCAGCTCATCACGATGTTCTTCAAAGAACTTTTTGCTGTAACCGGACTTGCGGTATGCTTCGTAGGTCTTTCTGGTTTTGGAGTAATTATTGATGTGCGTCTGCAATGCTCCAATCTCAACCATCCGTTTCTCAGCCGCCTTAATGGAATCGGAAAGTTCAGAGAAGCGAGAGGTCAGCTTATCCGTGAGGGAGACCAAATCCTCATAACTGTCCACGCCTTTTTCTTTCAAAAGGCATACTGTCCTGGCAGCTTCTTTGCGGTTGTATTTCTTTGCCCACTTCTCATAGCCAGCAGATTTTCCTTCCGCCATCTTCGACTGAATATCAATGAGAAGGTGGAACTGCTTCTGTTCAGGAGCATGCCGGAAACCACCCTTAGACTTGTGCAGGCTTTTCCCTGAGATAACGGCACGGATTTCTTCCTCACTATACCCTTCACCCAGAGAACGCAGTCGGATAAATCGCTTCTGTTCCTTTCCCCGAAACGCAGGCTGTTTTCCATCCTTAAACTGGAATCCCAAGTTGGCAAGTGCCTGAACGAAATTCTCAAAACTCTTGGGCTTCTCTTTGAGTACCGAGTCAATAGCTTCGCAAAGCTCGTCACGCTGGGTACGCTTCTTCGGAAAAATAGTTCGTTTCTGACGCTCCCGATAGGGCTTCGGTGTGATGATAGAAAGCCCATGCTCCGCACAAACACGATCACTCAGTTTTTGAATTGCCAGACCGGAAAGGAAGAAGTTGTTGAACTTCCGGGAGCAGTCAATGGATGTAGAATTATAAATGATGTGATTGTGTATATGGGCTTTGTCGATATGGGTTGCAACAATGAAAGCATGGTTGCCTTTCGTCCAGCGCATCGCCGTTTCATAGCCCACTTGATTCGCTTCTTCTGGGGTTACTTCTCCGGGCTTGAAAGACTGGCGTATCTGATAGGCAATGATGTTATTCTTTTGCTGTCTGCCGGTGATGTGCTGATACTGCCTTTTGGAAAGAAGAAATTCTTCATCAGCAGTCTTGGGATCACACTCATAGGAGCTGATAAATTCGCCGTCATTGGTTTTTGCAGCATTTTGAGAGTAGTCGGTGCGGTCAGCCAGACACTGAGCGACTGTTTTACCTTTGTTTACATGGAGCGCAATCAGTCTTGTTGCTGCCATTCTCATCACATCCTTTCCAAAAAGAAAAGCCACCGTTCGGTGACTTTCCATAAAGCTATCTCAGCATCTTTTCTCTATCTTCCGCACCACGCAGATATGCCAGTTTTGCCAGATGCAGCTGAACTGCATACAGGCTGTTAATTGCGTGTTCACATTGTTTGCAAAGAGCTGTATTCGATTCTCCTACGATACTTGTCAGGGCACAAATGGCTTCATCTGCCGCTTTTTGCAGTTCCAAATATTGCTCATCGTCCCCGGCGATTTCTCCGGCTACATCGTTATAGGCTATCTCAAAGTAATGCTCCATAAATCCTCTGTCCATCAGCTTCTCCCATCTTAATAAGAAATAAACTCTTTGATATGATTGCCCAAAGTTTCAAGTTTTACAACTGCCCATACCAACAGAAAGATTATAAGGATTGCCGTTAGTCCCATTCCGGCAAGGATAGCCAGAGATGTCCACATCGCCTGTACGATACAGTAAATCGCACACCCGGCAATGACCAATAGCAACATTCCAATTACATAAGAGGAAATGTTAGTGAGCAGATTTCCGAGGATACAAATAGCTTTTACAACGAACAGCACTGGGAGTGCCAATATTTTCAAAATCATCTTCATAGGAACAACCCCTTTCTTTTGACCATATTGTACATTGAGAAGTGATAAACTGCAATGATGTCACCACCTTATGTAGTTCAAGAAAAAAAGAGGACGCACCGGCCATTCGTAGCCATTGCGTCCTACTCATTTTGTGTTCAGTTCGACAAACTGGAAGTTGTGTGGCTCAACTCCTATTGACCTGCCGTAGCTCGTTTATAAAGTAGCCCTCCTTTTATAAGTAACAACAGAAAAGCCACTGTTACTGCATATGGTTCTTTCGCAATCGCCAAATACAAAACAGTAATAATACTAAGCCCTACAGACAAAAAAGTAATCACCTTTTTTCCCTTTTCAAATTTAAAATTGACCATTAAAATATTCACAATTCCAATAATCGTCAATGCGATAAAAAGGCCCCAGTATGTCATACGAATCCAAAATTCATTATCTACATACTCAATAAGACTTACTGAATAGATATATCCATCAACCGGTTTTGTATACAACGGAAGAAAAATAAGCATTAAAGATAGCAAATCGGCAAATCCAAATAGCAAGTCACATAAACCGTTGAGATTTGACTTGTTTTCTTTTTCCGCAATCAAAACCAACTGTTCTCCGGATAACAACTCATCAATGGACACAGAGAAATATCTGGATATTTCTTTTAATGAATCTATGCTTGGATATCCTCTTCCGGATTCCCATTTTGAAATTGCCGTTCTTGAAACAAATAATGCCTCTGCCAGTTCTTCCTGTGTCAAACCTCGGCTCTTTCTTAATTCCTGAAGCTTTTCATGGAATTCCATCCCCTGAACCTCCTTTTTTATTTCACTTTTTTATTGTCAGCATAACTACTGCCTTATAAATAGTAAATAATCCGGCACTTAACAATACACCACCCATAATATCCGTAAACCAATGTACTCCTGAAATCAATCTGCCGATCACCATGAATGCAGAAAAAGCGATTGTCAGAATCGTTATGATTGTTTTCAACGTAGAACATGACATTCTTCGTTGAATCTGTTCGATCAAAGTAGGCATCACACACAATACCAATAATGTCGTTGAAGAAGGATAAGAAGCCTCCATAATTCCATTGATTAAAATTGGTCTGTAATTGATTGGGATGATCTCAAAAATGAAGTATGACAGTATCACAACAACATAATAAACTCCCAGAACAATGATATCCGGATCCACTTTGAAGAGACTTCTTCTCTTTATTAACTGAACCAGTCCAATACCTGCAAAAATCAGGCATACAACTAAAGGAATCAGACCCATCCAATCGGTAATCGTATAAATTGTCATATTGACATCTGTCAAACGATGAAACCAGCAATTGAATGTTGCAAATCCAATATTAGTTCCATTCTGACCCAGTGGTTGCACGTCTACCATCTGGATCAAAGCTGTCCATATTGCAAACGCTAAAATAAATATACCTCCAAAAAATAAAACTTGTTTTCCATTCTTTTTCATCATTTTACGTCCTTTCTATATTGGTTTGTCTTTTCGACAGTTTCACCTTATCAGAAAGCGTAAAATGACGAAAGAATCGCTCTTTCACATATGTGATACGATTCGTATCATCCCCACAAATGCGCTATTTTCCTGAATATCTATCCATACAAATTCGATTTTCCACTCTCTTGTCCAAGAACAATTAACAAGCAATTTTTGTTTTCTCATTCAGTCAAGTTCTTATCGCCCCAAGCTTTCATGTAATCGAGGACCGATAAAAAGCTCTCTCCAAGTTCCGTCAAAGTGTATTCTACTCTTGGAGGAACCTCACAATAGTCGTGACGATTGATGAATCCGTCGTTCTCCAGTTCTCTGAGCTGTTTAGTCAGGGAGCTTTCCGTAATTTCTCCGATTTGGCGACGAAGCTGTCCGAATCGTCTGACATCACATTTTCCGATATACCAGAGAAGCTCAATCTTATATTTTCCACCCAATAGCTTCTGCACAGTAGAAATTGTTTTACAGCGGCTAATCGCAGATTCTGTTTTTCTCATCCATTTCATCTCCCTTGCTAATCATCATACTCTATTTTGCGTCAAAATGGAAGGTACTTCAAAAAAGTACAGTACTTTTATTTTTATTGTGTTTTGCTATAATGATGGCAACGAGACAGATATGTGCAGGTTTGCCTCGTTGCCTGCGCATAAATTTTTTAATATGAGGTGATCATTATGCATTACACAGGAACGATCTGGCGTCCGCCATATGAAGCAGACTCACTACTTTTAGAAGTTACTGCAGGTTGCACCCACCATAAATGCAAATTCTGTACGCTGTACAGTGACCTGCCTTTCAAATTCAGGATGACTCCCATGAAAGACATCGAGAATGATTTACTGGAAGTACAAACCCTGCGAACAAATCCCTATTCAAAGATGTTAACACGCCTTCAAGGGAAGGACACCCCTGAGCCGATCCGACGTGTTTTTTTAACCGGAGCAAATCCATTTATTTTAAAAACAGAGAAACTGCTTGAAATCTCAGCCCTAATAAAAAAATATCTACCTTCTGTTAATTCCATCGGCTGTTTTGCCCGCATTACGGATTCTGTAAACAAAACCGACGATGATCTGATGCTACTTCGAAATGCAGGTTACAACAGGCTAACCATCGGTGTGGAAACAGGAGATGATAATGCACTAGCATTTATGCGAAAAGGTTATACATCTCAGGAAATTTTAACTCAATGCAAAAGACTGGAACAGGCTGGCATTGAATATGGATTCTTCTATCTGACCAGCATTTCCGGTAAAGGAAAAGGTGAGGTTGGTGCTAAAGCCTCCGCAGATGTTTTTAATCAACTGCATCCCTTCCTGATTGGTCCGAATATGCTGACGATTTATCCCGAATCCGAACTCTATCAGGAGATTCAAAGCGGAAACTGGGAGGAAGAAGGAGAAATTGAAAAATATCGAGAGCTTCGAGTTCTTGTAGAAAATCTAAATATTTCAACATACTTTGCCGCAATGGGATCTTCTAATGCTTTTCAACTCAGAGGGCGTTTACCAGAGGATAAAAAGCAATTACTGAATACACTTGACAGAATCATTTCAGAGGTCAGTGAAGAAGATTTACGTCATTACAGAAAAAACCTCCGGCATTTGTGATAGACTATATTTGTGGATTACACGAAAATAAACACGGTTGTATTTCTCTATGTAAAGCCGCAGCCGAAACTGCGACTTCCCGACAAATTGTCGGATTACTGGATAGAGGACAGCCGGACAAGGACTTCTTTCATATCCGTCCAGATTTCTTCCAGACGTACTTGCAGGTCGTTGATGTCGGCTTCATAGATACTGCCGGTCTCATTGGCTCGTTTTGCGTACTGGTTCAGGTTGTTGGAGCAGATTCTCAGGAGCGAAACCAGATCTTTCACATCCTGCAAATCCAGATTGATGCAATAGCCGTCCAGAGCCATCTTGCGAAGATACGCACCCATGCTTCGGATGCCAAGTTCGTTCATCTTCTGATGGATTCTCTCGACTTCTTCTTTAGATGCAAGGAAATGAACATCCTGGTCTCGCCTTGCCATTACAACACCTCCTCGTGAGCTTCAGAGCGTTTTGCAGACGAGATATGCTCTGCTTTGGATTTCAGATCAGCCAGAACAGAAGGACGCTCTGTGCTTTTCTTTTCGGCACGGCTCTCCACCGTATCCTCCATATTGAGTGCCGCATCCAGCTCTGCCAATCGCTGACTTTTCGCCATCAGTTCCGCTTCCTGAGGGAACGGTTTTCCAAGTTCGCCCTTGGTCGCTTCCTGCTGATTGTAGAGATTGGTCAGCTGTTCATTGGCTCTTTCCAGCCTTTCAGGGATACCTGCAAGGGCATTATCCAGACGGGTGATGTTACCCCTCGCATCGGTGCCAAGGGGCACACGGTGGCTCATAGAGCCTTTCAGAACGATGTCATACTCGTGTCGGAAACTGTCGAAAGAAAGCTCCATCTGGAATCCCCGGTAGCTGCCCAGCGGAACTGGGTCAGCACTTTTTGTCTCCTTGCAGGCGGCAAGAATGATTTCACCGGCATCGGCTTTTTCCGCATAGTACTTGCCCATGATTTCCATACCACAGAATCCATCGGAGATCTGCGGATGTGCGTCCACGGTCTTGATGTCCGCTTCAAAGCCATGAATATAGCCTGTCTGCTTTTCAATCTCAGCCGGGAAGTATTTCAGGAGCTTATCCTCCATGCGGTACTGCTGGCTCTGGTGGTCAGCTTTCAGCACTTTCAGCCTTGCTACATCAATATCCAAGTCCATCTTTTCCTTGATGAGCGGATTACCGGCACATAATGCTTTGATCTCCGCATAGGAGAGTGCCTGCTCATCCACATCGTCACAGGAACGAACCGGAGATTTGGAGGTCATGATCTGGGAGATAAATTTCTGCTTATTCTCCAGGGTCTGATACAGATATGCGTCGAAGGTTCCCTCGGTCACATACTGATAGACCTGAACCTCTTTGTTTTGGTTGCCCTGACGGATGATTCGACCGTTTCTCTGGGTCATATCAGAGGGACGCCAGCCTACATCCAGATGATGCACAGCCACCAGTTTGTCCTGTACGTTGGTTCCTGCGCCCATTTTCTGCGTACTGCCAAGCAGCACACGCACCTGCCCGGTACGAACCTTTGCAAAAAGTTCTTTCTTTTTTGCTTCGGTATCCGCATCGTGAATAAAGGCAACTTCCTCGGCAGGTACACCGTTTGCGATCAACTTGGTTTTGATGTCGTCATAGACATTGAATGTGCCGTCATTTTTTGGTGTCGAAAGGTCGCAGAACAATAACTGTGTCAGCTTGTCTGCCTGACCTTCCTGCCAGATACGGAGGACATTTCCCACACAGGCATTGAGCTTGCTGTTCGGGTCATCCGGCAACAGCGGGTTCATCAGCCGCTGATCCAGCCCCAGCTTTCGCCCATCGCTGGTAATCTTCAGCATATTATCCACAGACGGATCAATGATACCGGCATGAACATCCGCAGCTCTTTCGGAAAGGGATGCAACCATATCCTTCTGATACTCAGAGGGCTGCACCACAACCGTCTCAAATTTCGCTTCGGGAACCGGAAGATGCAGCTGGTCAGAGGTCTTAATGTCGGCTACTTCCTTGAACATATTCATTAGTTCAGGAAGGTTGAAGAACTTGGCGAATCGGGTTCTGGCACGGTAGCCGGTTCCCTCCGGTGCAAGCTCAATCGCCGTCGTAGTCTCGCCAAAGGTGGATGCCCAGGAATCGAAATGGGTCAGGTTCTTTTTCTGGAGCGTACCGTACTGGAGATAGCGCATGACCGTGTAAAGCTCGGTCATAGAGTTACTGACCGGAGTGCCGGTAGCGAAGATAACGCCACGACCGCCGGTGATCTCGTCCATATAGCGGCATTTCATAAACATATCCGAAGATTTCTGGGCTTCGGAGGTGGAGAGACCTGCCACATTCCTCATTTTGGTGTAGAGGAACAGGTTTTTGAACGCATGGCTCTCGTCCACGAACAGCCGATCAACACCTAACTGCTCAAATGTGATGACATCATCCTTTCTGTCGGCGGCAAGAAGTTTATCCAGTCTGGCTTCCAGAGATTTTCTGGTTTTCTCCATCTGCTTGATGGTAAAATTCTCGCCACGCTGATATTTCAGTTCTGCGATTGCGCCCTCGATCTCATCAATCTGTTCCTGCAACTGCCGTTCCTGCCGCTCGGCAGACAGCGGAATCTTCTCAAACTGGCTGTGACCGATGATAACGGCATCATAGTCGCCGGTGGCAATACGGGCGCAGAACTTCTTCCGGTTTGCGGTTTCAAAATCTTTCTTCGTGGCAACAAGGAGCTTGGCACTCGGATAGAGGTGGAGGAACTCATTTGCCCACTGCAAGGTGAGGTGGTTCGGAACCACAAACATGGACTTCTGGCTCAGGCCAAGTCGTTTGCTTTCCATCGCTGACGCTGCCATTTCAAAGGTTTTGCCCGCACCAACTTCGTGTGCGAGCAGAGTATTTCCACCATAAAGCACATGAGCGATAGCGTTTCTCTGATGTTCACGGAGGGTAATATCCGGGTTCATACCGCCAAAACGGATATGGCTGCCATCATACTCACGGGGTCTGGTGGAGTTAAAAAGCTCATTGTACTTCGTAACCAGTGCTTCCCGGCGGCGGGGGTCTTTCCAAACCCAATCCTGAAACGCATCCTTGATTGCCTGCTGTTTCTGCTGTGCCAGAGTGGTTTCCTTTTTATTCAGGACACGCTTCTGCTTGCCATCTGCATCTTCAATGGTGTCATAGATACGAATATCTTTCAGGTTCAGCGTTTCTTCCAGAATCCGATAGGCATTGGCACGGTCTGTACCGTAGGTCACATACGCCGCCACATCATTGTAGCTGGGAGAGCTTTTTCCGTTGATACGCCACTCTGCGGTCATTTCGGAGAATTTCACCTCAATGGAACGGCGCAGGTAGTATGGGGTCTCAAAGGTTTCCTCCATGAACTGCTGAATATAGTCTGCATCAATCCATGTGGCACCCAGACGGACATCAATCTCAGACGCATCCAAATCCTTCGGCTGTGCCTTTTGCAGTGCCTCCACATTGATATTGAAAGCGGAATCACGGTTCGCCGCCATCTGTGCGATACGCAGCTTGCTTCTCACATCACCAGAAAGGTATTCGTCCGCAGTCTGCCAACCAGCTTCCACATCATCAGGAGCCATCGGGTCTTTGAAGATAACCCCACGCAGCTCTGTTTGAATGGCTTCATAGTCCTCAGGGGTTCCCAGGAGCTGTGCCATGAAAGGAAGATCAACTTTACCACGCTCACCAATAGAGATTGCCAGAGCTTCCGATGGGGTATCCACGCTGGTAACTCTGCGTTCCGGCTTGATCGTTCTCTTGGTGAACATATCCGCCTTGCTCTTTAAGTTGCCGTCCTCATCCACATTTTCCAGAGAACACAGAAGGTAATAGGAGGAATCATCAGAGAAAGCCTGCCCGTTTGCACGGTTGTTGATGAGACCGTTCTTTGCGGTAAAGGCATCGTAGGCTTCATTCAGCTCTGCCTGCTTCTGAGAAATCATCTCATCCGGGTAATCCTCCAACTGATATTCGATCAGCTCATTGACGATACCACGGAATTCCACCATGCCTTTCACACGGTCTTTTGCTTTTTCGTTCAGCTCCACATGGCGCATGATGGAGTTTTCACGGAAGTACACTTCACCGTCCACCACAGCATAGGAGAAGTTCTTTACATCCGGGGTTGCAGGAATGGTCTCGGCTTCTTTGCCCTTATCAGCTTCGGGAATCTCCACTGCCTGATAGGTTCCCTTGATATGGGAAACCGCTTCTTTCAGAAGATCGGACAGCTCCGCACCCGGAATCGGACGGACGGTAATATCATCCTTGCCGTAAGGGGTGCTTTCCAGAACCGTGTCGCCCAGAACCATTTCCGGGTGATCGACAAAGTAGCTGTTCATGGTGTGACCTTCTTCAGTGCGGTTCAGATGCACCCAATCAGGAACGATGTCGATCGTATGGTCACGCTTTTGCAGGAAGATGATGTCGGACACGACTTCTGTGCCTGCGTTCTTCTTAAAGGCATCGTTTGGCAGACGAATAGCACCAAGCAGTTCCGCCCTCTGTGCCAGATACCGCCTTGCATCCGAGTTCTTGGAATCCATGGTATAACGGCTTGTCACAAAAGCGACCACACCGCCGGGACGAACCTGATCCAGAGCTTTGGCGAAGAAATAGTTGTGGATGGAGAATCCCAACTTATCATAAGGCTTATCGGATACCTTGTAGTTACCGAAAGGTACATTGCCCACAGCCAAATCGTAGAAGTCTCTGCGGTCTGTCGTTTCAAAACCGGCGACTTTGATTTCTGCGTTGGGATAGAGCCTCTGCGCAATCCTGCCGGTGATGGAATCCAGCTCCACCCCGTACAGGCGGCTACTCTGCATCTCAGGGGGCAGCATACCGAAGAAGTTACCGATACCCATGGCGGGTTCCAGAATGTTGCCGGTCTCAAAGCCCATCTGTCCAACCGCATCGTAAATAGAGCGAATCACCGTGGGACTGGTATAGTGGGCGTTCAGCGTCGAAGCTCTTGCCGCAGCATATTCGTCCTCGGACAGCAGATTTTTCAGAGTGGTGTACTCCTGCGCCCAATTTCCCTTATCAGGGTCAAAGGCATCTGCCAGACCGCCCCAGCCGACATAATTCGACAAGATTTCCTGTTCTTCAGGAGTAGCGTTTCGGTTCTCACTCTCCAGCTGGAACAGTGTCTTGATGGCTTCCATATTTCTTGCGAACTTCTGCTTCGGTCCACCTTCACCGATGTGGTCATCCGTGATGTGGAAGTTCACCGCAGGAACAGGTGGAACTTCTCTGGTCGTAATGGACTGCTCAATCTGAGCGATGATGTCCATGACCTCAGGATTCTGCCAGCCGTCCACCTTGGTATAGTCCCGAACGATGGTGTCCTGACCGTCCTTGCAATGAATGAGGTCAAGACTGCCCGGTAACGGTCGCCCGGTATTCATTGCACCCAGAGCCTTTGCCTGGGTGGAAGGGAGGGCGTGATAGGCTCTCAGGGCATCTTCAAAGGAACTGTATTCCTTAATGTCCAGCGCACCACGCTTCTGGATGTCCTCTGCTACATAGAAGTGGTCAATGAAGTGTTCCTGCTGTACCGGTTCGGCAATGCCATAGACCTGTGCGTGTGCCTTTTCATCAGGATAGTCGCCATAGATACGGATGCACTTATGCTCCTGCTGATCGTAAACGGCAGCACCGTCATACTTGAATCCGTCATCCTCCATAGTTCCGTCTACATAGCCCTGGGCAGCCTTTTCTGCTTCTTCCAGAGTGTAGTAATCCAGTTTATCATCAAAGCCGTTTTCAAAGTGATGATAAGCGGCAACCAGATAACGACGTTCAGGCTGTGCTGTTTCGGCACTGTTTTCGCCCTGAATTTCCTCTGTAACGGAGTTTTCTTTGGTATAGGCATCACCCCTTACCGCATGGTTTCTCTCGTCCTGAGAAAGCATTTCCTCGAATCTGGAACGGTTCTCTGCACGGAAGATCGGATAAAGTAGAGAGGGGTCTCTCAGCTGCACTTCCCGGTCGGTGATCTGCTCCACAAGAAAAGCGGTGTCGTCCAGATAGACCGTATCGCCAACCTGATAATTCCACACCGGTGTTTCCTCAACCGGCTCTGCAATACTTTCTGCGGATTCTTCAGGCTGTACTGCTTCCATCGCCGCCACAGACTGACGGACTTCCTCCAGGTAGTCATTGGCAAGCCACTCATCGTCGAAGTATTCCGTAATGCCCTCATGGTCTAAATAGTAGGTTCCGGTCTGTTCGTCCCAGATGGCATACTCGCCATCCTCGGTATCAACCACAGCGAAACGCTCATAGACATCTTCCAGAGGATTTGTTTTGGCATCTTCGATTGCCTGCCGCTCGGCTTCTTCCTCAGGGGTAAGAAAGCGACCTTTTTTCATCAGAGCGTCGATTCTCTGTGCCACCTGTGTCCAGGACATCTGCACCTTATCGCAGCCGCTTTTGGTGTAGCGAACGCCCTTGGCATCGTGATCCTGACCGCTGTGGGTTGCACCGGAACATGCATGGGAATGACCGCCGGTTCCATATTCATGCTTCAGAAACTCGGCTTTGTCCTTAACAGAATGATTTTCCTGCCAGTATTCATAGATACGACCCTTTCCACCGGCGAAGCCGCTGCCACGGGTCAGGTCTGCATTGACCTCATCATCCGTAATAAACTGACGGACAAGGGGCATCTGCATCATATCAGTCTGATATTCCCTGAGAGGAGCATCCAGTTCATTCAACCGCTTTTCAATGCCATCCAGCTTGTGATAGTGGAAACGAAGCAGAGAATGATCGGCATCATGGGCAATCATAAACCCACGATACTCCTCTTTCATTGCCGCTACAAATTCAGGCTGATTGAGCTGTTCTGCCAGCCATGCGGTTTCTTCCGGAAAACCATTGCTGCGGATTTCCGACAAAGATGGGAAGAAGCCCATTTCCCTTGCTTCATCAGAGAGGTCATGGTAGAGATACCAAATGGACTGAGCCATCTTTTCACGCTCAAAGCCGGGAGCTTCCACCAATTCCACATTGGTAGCGTACTGCCCATTTTCCAGCAGCTCTCCAATCCGCTTTGCGGCATCCTCCCATGGAATGATCTGCGCCCTGGGGCTGTCAATGGCAGAGGAACCTTTGGCAAGATGAATCCCGTCCCCGGCATACCATGCGGAAATATTGCCGCTGTCCTCCTTCAGACCGAAACCGCCGTGATAAACCCGCTTCAGAGCCGGGACAATTTCTTCCACAGGTTTTTGCTTCATATACTCCAGAGCAACGATTTTCCGGGCATCATCGGTATTGCTGCCAAGCAGGAGGAGGTGGTCGATTTCTTCCTGAGAAAAAGAAAAAGCAGAGGGCTTTCGGCTCTCTGCTTCGTTGATAAAACTGATTTGTTCGTGTTCGGAGAGGAACAGGTTCAGACTCAGCTGTTGATAAGCTCCGTCATCACGATTTCCTCCGCCTGCGCTTTCAGGCTGCTCATGTGTCTTGTCCAGCCCAGCTGATCCGTCTCTTTCTCCGGTGCCGGGTTGTTCTTCAGGTACTGGTTCATCAAAAGTTCCACTCTGGCTTTCGCCGTCTCCTCGATCTCCCACAGGTGCGGGAACAGGCTCTCCGTCAGAATCATGTCGTTCAGGAGCATCGGATTGTTCTGCTCCAGAAACGCTCTGCGCATCCTGCCATATTTGCCCAAAGGTCTCGTTTCCTCGTTCTCCAGCCTGATGTTCGGGATTCTGTAATCCCCGGCCTGTCTGTAAATCATTTCGCTCATAATCTGCGCTCCTTTCAGCAGCTCTGTTCTGCTCGTATTCACCAATCGCTTTCTCGATCTCCTGAAACATCCGTGAACTGATTGCATTGACTGCCGTGCCGAGGGTGTTTACCGTTTGGCGGGTGTTAAAATCAAAGACATTCAGGAAGTCCTCATGCTCGAAGTAGTTGTCAGGGTTCTCAACCAGTCGGCAGTACATCGCATAGGATACGCTGTTTGCAACCGCTCTCTTGAAAGCCACTTCGATGTTAAGTTCATCATACTCCTCAAGGAAGCTATTGGCAACGATGTCGAGGATCGGCTTCTTGTAGTCCTCCCAATACTCCGCAGAAAGAGACAGTGCAATGTCCTCCAGCTGCGCCTCCAACAGTCCATCTGCGAAAATACCAAAGGAACGCTCCATAGCTTCCATCACATACGCACGGTTTTCCTCTGTGACTTCCCACGGTTTCAGTTCAGGGGATGAACGGCGGACACCAGTATCAGCCACATCGAATACATACCGCAGATAGGGCTTATCCCTGTTGGTCACAAACAGTGCGATGCCGGTGGAACCTCGTCTGACATATCTGCGGTACTTCTCGTCGTTCCACTCGTCATAAGGCTTGCAGAAGGTGGCATTGGGGCGCTGGGCATAAATCATCACCTGTTCCGGATAAGTGAACTCATAGTTTCGGGACATCGTTACCAGAAAGGAAGTCCAGTTATCCTTGTTCGACGTGATTTTTCCGATAGTCTCTCTTGCCAACCCGGAATAAAATCGCTCTTTTGCGTTCATCATTTCCCTCCAATCCTTAAAGATCAGGATAAAGATTCAGCCTATCAAAAGTCTCGTCATCCATACCGGACAACTTATTGAGAACAGAATCAGCCAGGGCACAAAGCTCGGCTTCCTCCTTGGAAAGCTGCTCCTTCATCTGTATGAGTGCTTCGCACAGCCCCGACTTTGTGCCGGGGCTGTATAGCATCATCAAGTTCCGTTCATCTTGTGTGAAATTCATCATTCCATATCCCTTTCCGGGTGGCTTCTGGGTGGTTTGTGGGGTGTATCGAAAAACGACATTTCTTTCAGCTGTTCCAACACGGAAGGGCGTTCTTCCGCAGCGGGAGCCTTCCCGTTGTTAATGATGCCATCCAACATCCCATAATCGTCCTCCATAGCCATCTCTGCATTTTTCAGATAGTTTTCGGGTTTCATAAAGTTCTGAAGCTCCACGAAACCGAAGGCATCAACGTAATAACAGGATACTTCACCGGCAACCTTGAGCGCCACGATGTCGCTGACCGACATACTGTGACCACGGAAGTCCTCCGGGTGGTCAATATTGAACCTGGTATAAAGAGCTTCCAGCTGCTCGGCAGCACCGGCGGACTGCTCAATCGGACCATTGTAAACCACCTCATAATGGTCAATGGTCGGCTGATTTTCCAGCTTCTGAATGTGCCAATACGGCATGAAGCGAAACTCGTCGGTCTCGTCAATGTGTTTCAGCTGAAGGATTGCGTAAGAGTCCGTGGAACTTTCCAGAAACGCTACCATTCTGTCATCGGAAGTGGTATTTCCATGAATATCATCCCATTTTTCAATTTTCATAGGCGACCTCCTTATCGTTGCGGTTCCTTGTGCTTATGCGAGGGCGTTGCAGGGGCAGTCTTTTCTGCCGCCTGTGCCAGCTTTTCCATGACCGACTCACGCTTGGGCGGGCTAATCTTATCCAGCTGACTTCTCAGCACCTTGGCAATCTCTACAGCAGTTTCCTCACGGGACTCCGCAATGGCCGTATCCAGAAACTCACGGTATGGTGCAGTATTGCCGGCGGCAAGGTCTGTCTTGATTTTCTGGATATGCGCCTGCACATCATCGACCTGATCCATATATTCATAGGGGTCGAAGTTCTCGGCAAAACGGTCGAGTTTGAACGCAAGCTCTGCAACAGGGTCGTTCACCACAACCGCCTGCCTGCCAACCTCAAAAGCCTGTTCCATCACATCTTCATAGACCATGGCACAAAGCTCCCTGTGTTCCAGACCAAAGGATTCCAGAATTTCTTTTCTGGCTTCGATCATAGTTAAATCCGGGTTATCCAGCTGGCCGCCATCTATCTCGTTGTAGTTCTCATCCAACAGAGTGTAATCGTAGCCATCCTCACAGGTCTGCACCGCCAGGATTCTGTCACGCCCAACTTTCCATGCTGCTTCATCACCCATGATTTCAGGCTCTGCCATATAGGTTGCACCGTTGCGCTCCATGATTTCTGCGAACTGGCAGATGTGGAACACATTGTAGCCAACCTGGGTATGGTACTCGTCGATGAATTTGCAGGGTTTCACGACAGTTTCATCGGGATAGTGAATCTGGACACAGCCACCGTCAGGAATACGAAACAAGTCCTTATAGTGGCTGTCAATAAATCGGATGTCCTTGCCGTCCGGGTTATACTCATTCCTCATTTGCGTTTTCCTCCGTTATCAAATTCCATGTTAAACCTGGTCTTTCCGTCCTCGAATACCTCCATATAGACCGTGGCATCAAAGGTGTTTCCGGTCTTAGCTGATTTACAGCCTTTCAGCTTGATTTTCCCAGAGCCAAGCAGTTTCTGTGCCGTGGCACTGGTCATGCTCTTGCCGATACTCTCGAAGTAGCGGTTGTTCTTCCAGAGGGCGAACTTGCAGCTCCGGTTGGAACAGAAAAATGCTTTCGCCTTTTCTTCTACCGAACTGCCGCAGACAGGGCATTTCCCCACGGCATTGCTTTCCTTTGACATCAGAACTTCAGAGTCCCGAATGACCTCGTAATTCTGAATCAAACCGGCAATCACATTTTTGATCTCATCCATAAAATCCTCGCTGGCGTATTCGCCTTTCTCGATGAGCAACAGTTTTTCCTCCCAATCTGCTGTCATAGACGGGGACTGAATCTGTTCGGGCATGACTGTTACCAGAGCTGTTCCCTTGTGGGTCGGAATCAGATGCTTGGTTTTCTTATCGCCTTTCCGTTCCAGAAAACCAATGCGAACCAGTTTTTCGATGATACCGGCACGGGTTGCAGGGGTTCCCAGACCTTTGCGTTCCACCTCATCAGGCATCTCGTCCGCCCCGGCAGTTTCCATGCTCTGCAGGAGCGTATCTTCGGTGTAGTGCTTCGGAGGAGAGGTTTTTCCCTCCTTAATCTCCGTGCTGATAACAGCTATTTCATCGCCAACGGAAATGGAAGGAAGCGCCTGTTCCTTCTCGTCAGATTTTGTCGAATCACTTTTTCTGGCAAGTGCTTTCCATCCGTCATGCAGGATGATTTTTCCCTTGGCAGAGAACGCTGTGCCACCGCAGTCCAGTTCAATGACTGTTTCTGCGTATCGGTGTAGATCTCCCACAGCCACGAAAAGGCGGGTGGAAATCAGCTGCAAAATTGCAAGCTCGCCCTTAGGAAGCTCATTCAGATTGCATTTTTGCAATTCTCTGGTAGGGATAATGGCATGGTGGTCTGTGACCTTTTTGTTATTCACAACCTGCTCTGCATAAACGGGTACATTATCCACACCATCTACGGGGAATGTGTGGAAAGCCAGATTTACGAGATCTGGCAGATTGTGTGCCATATCGTCTGTCAGGTATCTGCTGTCGGTTCGGGGATAAGTGACCAGTTTCTTTTCATAGAGATTCTGGGTGTAATCCAAGGTCTGCTGTGCCGTATAGCCCAGCACACGGTTGGCATCTCTCTGCAAACTGGTCAGATCATAGAGCGCAGGCGGCTTTTCACTTTTCTCCTTGCGTTCGGCCTTTGTGACCACAGCGGCAGAGCAATCTCTGCTGACTGCTTCGGCATCCGACTTCTTTTTGAAGCGTTCACTTACTGCCGTAAATCCACCCAGATCAATCTGAACCGTGTAAAAGGGTTCCGGTTTGAAAGCGGCAATGGCAGCTTCACGCATGACTGCCATTGCAAGGGTGGGAGTCATGACTCGACCAACATTCAGGGTCTGCCCACAAAGGGTCGAAAAAAGTCGAGTAGCGTTAATACCAACAATCCAGTCGGCTCGCTCTCGACACAGGGCTGCTTCATACAAAGCATCGTATTCAGTTCCGGGCTTGAGATTTTCAAAGCCCTCCATGATTGCGGAATCCTCCATTGAGGAGATCCACAGGCGTTCAAAGGGTTTCTTGCAGTGGCACTGATGATAGACCAGACGGAAGATCAATTCACCCTCACGACCGGCATCCGTTGCACACACAAGGCTTACAACATCATCTCTGGCCATGAGCTTTTTTAGAATACCGAACTGCTTTCGGGTTCCTGCGGACACTTCATACTTCCAGTCATCGGGAAGAATAGGCAGGTCGCCATACGTCCACTTTCCATATCGTTCATCATAGGCTTCAGGCTGTGCCAGTTCTACCAGATGACCGACACACCAGCTGACGATGTAACCGTTACCCTCCAGGTATCCGTCCTGACGGTTGGTTACGCCCAGTACTTTTGCAAGGCTCTGAGCGACTGAGGGTTTCTCAGCCAATACTAATTTCATTTGCATCTGCTCCTTTCTCAAAAAAATAAGCAGCCACACACCGTAGTGCATGACTGCTATGTATTGAACCTTTATTCTTTTGGTAAATAACTCTTGTCGATTGAAAGATTAACGCAAGTTGCCGCCGCAATATATATCGCCAAAATAATAACCTCTAAAACTAAAACATTATACGGACGAGGGTAGAATCTTGCTGCAACACTTACAATAAATCTAATCGGGAAATAAAGCCCCAACCATGCAGAAATTTTATAGAACTTTTTGCGGAAGTTCTTTGTTTTCTCCGTGGCACTGGATGCTTTCTTTTGATACGCATATTCAAAGCCACCGATTGCTGCGACAAAAGGCAAGAAACTCAAAAATCCAAAAAACACATTTTGAAGAATCACAGTCGTCATAAACTGTATCAGCAACACCATCACTTCAAGTGTCACTAAATAAACCATGATTTGTCCAAGGTTATCATTCTGTACCTCTTTCACTTTAGGCAAATCATTGTCACTCTGATAATCATCGTTCAACAAGTAGTCGGTTGTAACACCAAACGACTTGCTAAGTTGAAGAATATTATTGGCATCGGGCATTGCAGTTCCCGACTCCCAACGAGAGATAGCCTGTCTTGAAACATCCAACTTTTCAGCCAGATCTTCCTGAGACATTCCATTGGACTTTCTCAGCCCGATAATCTTATCTGAAAGTTTCATATGAAATCCTCCTTTGCTTTGGTGATTTCATTGTATCTAAAATCACGATATTCCACCACCACATTGGCTTTACATATCCGCAACAAGAGTTTACATTGCTGATTTTCTTTGTTTTGGATTACCGCTTGATGATATTAACACGATTATATCATATATCTTATCCTTTGTTGTAACAGATTTATGACTTTGCTATGTAAAGGCAATCCGAAGATTGCCCCAGGCATCATGCCTGTTCGCTATTATACAGGTTCATTATCCTCATCATCTACGATGAAGTCAGCGTCATCGTCATCTTCCTCGACATAGCCGTAGTCCTCGTCATCGTCAACGTAGTCCGCATCAGGGTCAGGCTTCGCAGCTTCTTTTTCCTTTTTCTTGCCCTGCATCTTCTTAAAGACGAAGAAACCACCGCCGCCGATCAGAGCCACAACAAGCAGAACCACAGGAATCATATTGGTCTTAGGCTTCTCCTCAGGCGCAGTCTCTGTGACCTCAGGCTCCGGTTCCGTCTCGGTCGGTTCTGGAGTGGTCTCAACCACAGGCTCGGTGTACTTGGCAGCTTCTTCCTCGCTCATCAGCATCAGAAGGTCGGCTTCGTCCACCTGATTCAAGAAGTGAACCGTCTCGTTTCCTTCATCGTCACGGTCGATGATGATATAAAAGTAGTTACCGTTCTTTGTTACCGCTGTAATGAACTGTTTACCGATTTTATCAGGAGAGCCGACATCATCAACCAGTGTCAGATTACCATCGGGAGTGAGGGCAGGTTCACTGATGTCTGCGCCGGTGTCCATGTTCTGCATGAACATACTCATGAACATCATAAGCAGCGCCATATCCATTTCGCTGTTCTGCTCGGCTTCCTCAATCAGCTCCAGATAGTCGCTATGGACATAGCCATTCTTTTCAGGAACTGTGATCTGATACCAGTCGCCATCAACACCGATCACCTTTACTTCTTCGCCGGGGCGAAGCTGATCGATGATCTCATAATCCATGCCTGCACCGGTACGCACATTCAGACGGGAACCGTTCGTGACCACCTTGCCGGTACCCATGCCATCGTCCTCGGTTTCCCCGGTATCATACTTCCAGTCCTCGCCGTTAAAGGAGAATACCACCGTACCATCTTCATCCACAGATACGCTGTACGGTACTTCTTCCGTTTCCTGCTCCGTGGTTTCCGCAGGGGCAGTTTCCACGGTTTCGGCACTGGAAGCCGCTGTCTCATCCGT
This sequence comes from Bariatricus sp. HCP28S3_F11, assembly GCF_052065395.1. Taxonomy (NCBI): domain Bacteria; kingdom Bacillati; phylum Bacillota; class Clostridia; order Lachnospirales; family Lachnospiraceae; genus Bariatricus; species Bariatricus sp. HCP28S3_F11. The sequence goes on from NZ_JBQHUC010000004.1 coordinate 100,555, forward strand.
ATAGGCGAGAGCGGTTGTCGAAAACACGCTCATGCAAAGCACAGCCGCCAGAAAAGCGGCACACAGTCTTTTAATCTTCATTCTGCATCTCCTCCTCGTTCATAGCGTTGATTGTCTCAGGCTTCGGAGCCATATCCGCAGCAAACATACGGAGCAGCTCAGAAAGCTGGTCAGGGGTCAGGTTCGCAGCGTGAACCATTTCATGGATTTCGGAGTTTGATGTTGTATAAATAAAGTTGACACCTTATTCTCAAAGAATTCATGTATAATAAAGAGAATAAGGAGGAACTCTCAATGTCACGTACCCAACGTAAATACGACCACGAATATAAGGTCCAGGCTGTCAAACTTGCCAGAGAAATCGGCGGTGCTAAGGCAGCCAAAGAATTAGGTATTCCAGAAGGAACCATCCATACATGGCTGAAAGCAGTTAGAGCCGGCACATTGGATATTGGCGACGGTGCACATACTCCAGATAGTGCAATGAGCCTCGCTGAGGAACTTGCTATGCTCCGCAAACGCGTTAAGGATCAGGATAAAGAAATCCGTCGTCTGAAAGAGGAAAATGAATTTCTCGAGGAAGCAAGTGCTTTTTTCGCAGCCAGCCGTCGGAAGTCAGCAAGAACCAAAGAATGATGTTTATTGCCATAAAAACGGAAGACGGCGCAATTAAGGGAAAACTCTCATTCTATTGCCGGATGCTTGGTGTCAGCCGCCAGGGGTTCTACAAATATCTTGCTCATAAAGACCGGCCCTGGAAATATCAGGATCTCGCTGATGCTATAAGAGCAATCCATACGGAGGATGAATACAATGATACCTATGGGCGTATTCGCATGTATCAGGCACTTCTCCTTAAGAAACCGGAAGGACTCAAGATTCCTAGTGAGCGAACCGTCTACAGAGTCATGGATGAAATAGGCCTTAGTCATCGACCAAAACGTAAGCCGAATGGTATTACCAAGGCGGATCGGGAAGCTCGTAAGTCAGAGGATCTTCTGAAGCGAGATTTCAAATCCGATAAGCCACTTGAAAAATGTGTAACTGACATCACCGAAATCAAGGCTAAAGATGGAAAATTATATGTTTCAGCTATCTTTGACTGCTTTGATTCCAGTGTCCTTGGTCTGGCAATGGAAAGCAACATGAAAGCAACTTTGTGCGAGCATACCCTGGATAATGCCTATCTGGCATATCCTGATCTGCGAGGGGCTATTGTACACTCTGACAGAGGAACACAATATACCAGTGAAACCTATCGTAAGGCTCTGGCAAAATACGGTATTATTCAAAGCATGAACAGTGCTGGTGGCAGGTGCCACGATAATGCCCGATGCGAAAGCATGTGGGCCAGAATGAAAAGCGAGCTTCTCTATGACCGCTACAATACGGAGACTATGACCACAGAGGAACTGAAGGTTCTCATTTGGAGATATTTCATCAGTTACTGGAATAACAGGAGGATCTGCTCTGCTAACGGTGGGCTTCCTCCGATGATCAAGCGCCAGAGATACTACGAATCTCTGGGACTGGCTGCATAGGCAGTGATATCTTTGAGATAAATGTGTCAACCAATATTGACAATATCAGACATTTCAATTATCCAGTGACCTTGCAGCTTGCGGTACACGTTATCATCGTCCAGCTTCCGCAAATCATCGGAAAACCACTCGTCCCGGACTGCCAGCAGCCGGAAGAAGGTGGATTTGCCAGCCCCCTGACCGCCTACCAGACACAGCATGATTTCAAACTTGCTTCCGGGCTTAAATGCCCTTGTAATCGCCCCCAGCATGAACAGCTTCAAGGCTTCATAGGTGTAATCGTCCACATCAGCTCCCAGAAAGTGCCGCAGACAGAAGCGGATGCGCTCAGTCCCGTCCCATGCAAGGCTGTTCAGAAAATCCCGGATGGGGTGGTACTTATTCTCATTCGCCACAATCCCGATGGCGGTTTCAATCTTTTTCTCACTGGTAAGCCCGTAGGTTTCCTCCAGATAGAGAAGCAGATACTTCATGTCCGTATCGGTCAGGGCTGTGCTTTCTCTGTGAAAACCGATGGGCTTTATGATGTCCTTGCGGTCGGTCAGGATGTTGTAGGCGATTGCCCCGGCAAGCACAGGGTCACGCTGGAATACGGTCAGGCAGTTCCGTATGCTCTGGCGGACGCCGCCTTTCTCGGTGGTTTCCAGAGTTGCCTTTACTTCCTCAACGCTCTGGGGCGGCTGCATGGCGTTCATGGTGTTTTTTAGTTCTTGCTGCGTCTGCGGCTGCAAGCTCTGCCATTCGCTGTTCAAGCTGTATCACATCCTTTCCGTAGTCCATAATCAAAACCGCTTTTTCCTCTGTCTCCCCGAACAGCAGCACATCCAGCAGATATTCCACATGGGCTTGCTTCTGCAAGGCTTCCACGAACCGGGGATGAAACGCTTCCTCCGGGGAGTGCGGGGCATAGTCGGTTTTCCATACCCGTAAGAGGTGTAGATAATCGGCAAGGACACGGAAGCAATGTGCCTTTGCTTCCCGGAACTGTTCTTCCGGGGATTTCTGCCGGGGCTTGGGCTTCCTTGCCCTGCCCGGTGGCTTCCAGTCCTCATAGGCAAGCCCGAAGTCACTCGCCAACTGTGCGGCGGTTTCCTTTTTCCCCAGCCCGTACAGGGCAGCTACAAAATCAATCACATCCCCATCTGCACCACATCCGAAGCAGTGGAAACGCTTGTCCAGCTTCATGCTGGGGGTCTTATCGTTGTGGAACGGGCAGCAAGCCATCCCGTTTCTGTTTACCCGGATTCCGTAATGCTCCGCAGCCTGTCTTGTCGTAACGGACTGCTTCACAGCTTCAAATACATTCAAATCAATTCCTCCTTGTAAAAAAGAAAAGGCACTTATCATTCTCAATCTGAAAATGGCAAGTGCCTGTTAAAGTTCCATATCCTGTTGTTTGTGTTTCGTCTGCGCCGGGGCGTTTTTCTGTGCTTTCTTCTCGTCAGCCTTATCCTGCAAGACTTCTTTGAGGGGCTGCTTCTTGGGCGGCTCTTTGCTTTCCTCTGTGCCGGGTGTGGCTTTCCGTACCCAGTAGCGGATGTCCCGCAGCTTCTTCAAATCTTCCTGCACCTCGGTCAACGGTACTTTCAAGTCTGCGATTTCGCCCACAAGCTTCGCCTGTTCCTGCAAAAGCTCCTTTTTCGTGCTGTCCTTATCATCCGGGTGCTTGGCAAGGTAGGCACTGGCTTTCTCAAACCGGGCAACCTCCGGGTGTTCCAGCTTGAATTTTTCCTTAGTTTTCTTGAAAAATATCTTCTGGTATTTCTCATAAACGGGCTTACATTCCTTACAGTCCGTCCGGGCGGCAAGGATAGCGTCAATCACGTTGCTGCGGGTTTCCTTTGGCTTCATCTGCTTTCGGTAGTCGGCGGCAGATTTCCCGGACGTTTCTATAAAGTTTTCCAAATCCTCCACGGTGGAAAGTCCCTTTCTCTGAAGATAGGACAGGGCTTCGCTGACTGCCTTTAAGTCTTTGGAAGTTCCACGGTTTTGTCCCGCCCGTGTCCAGTCGCTCCGTTCTGCCTTTCGTACCTCCATGTACTTCATCAACAGATTGGGAAGAAATACCGCTTCCTCCGCAGCTTTTTCCGCAAGCAGTTCTTTTCGTTTTTCACTAAGCTCGATAATCCAGCCTTTGAGATTTTTAATAAGCTGCCGGATAGACTTCATCAGGCTGTTGGCGGCTTTGATTTCCCGGTTCAGATTTCCGATGTTGGTCTGAATCCCTCGCTTTTCCATCTGCCGGACAGCAGCACCCTCATGGACGGTAGGGATAATATCAAGCCCCTGTCTTTCATAAGAACGGAGATCCACCCGCTCCGGGCGGTTGTTGGCTTCCAGATAGCGGTTCTGGATGATCTCCCATTCATGCCGCCAGATTTCACAATACTTGCGGTCGTTCCAGTCAACCGTATCTTCCTTGTGACTTTTCCATCTGCCGGACGGAAGTTTTATCCGTTCCCCGTTCTCGTCAAGGTCATAAACCTTGCGGCTCTTGGGAAGCCATTTCCCATGTTCATCCATTGCCCGCATAGTCAGCATGACATGAGCGTGAGGGTTTCCGTCCCCTTTGTCATGGATGGCAAAATCCACGCACATTCCTTTGGAAACAAACTGCTGATTGCAGAAATCCCGGACAAGGGCGGCGTACTGGTCGGGCGGTATCTCTCTGGGAATGGAAAGCACCCACCGCCTTGCAAGCTGGGAGTTCCATTGCTTCTCAACAGCTTCGGCGGCGTTCCATAAGGTATTGCGGTCTGCATACTCTGGCGGGGCATTTGCCGGGAGCAGGATTTCATTATGGACGATACCACGCTTTTCTGGGTAGTGCTTCACTTGCTGGTCGTATTCACAGAACAGCTTTTCGCCGCTTTGGTAAGCAGCGGCGGCAACAGCAGACTGGCGGTTGCTACGCTGGACGATGGAGATTTGATTGTGTGGACAGGGCATTTAGTGTTCCTCCTTTCCGATTTTAGGTATAAAAAAAGCAGGAGACCTTTTTCAGATTTCCTGCTTGGTGTGCCGCTGGGGGCGGCGGGTATTTAGTTAAAATTCAAGATTACTTAACTTTATAATAGTTTTCTATTGCCTGTGCAAAGAAATCAGAAGCCCCTTCACCGTATTTTTCGTCTATCATTGGTTTGATTTGTTCATTGCGGTAATACTGCGCCTGTGCCATCATAAAGCCTTTTTCTTCTTTTATCTGGGCAAGCTGTTTCATAACAAAGCCATATTCTCCAACAAGCTCTTTTACTTCAAAAGAATCTATGTCACAATTCTGTTTTGCAATCAGTTTTTGCAAAATCGCTTCTATCCGTTTGTTATAGCTTTCTGCAACTTCTTTGCTGACGGGAGTTCGGGCAACAGACAGAAACTTGTCCTTTCCACCATACCATTCAACTACCTTTGCATAGCCTTTCTGCATTTCTTCCGAAGATACGACTTCCATATAATGCTTTTTCCATTGTTCAATGCTACCAAATTCTTTAATTGCAATGTTTCTCATATTCTCCGGCATATGCTCAAGCATGGTTTGGAACATTTCTTCTACTTCTGTTTTGGTAAAAATTGTAAAATCCATTTTGTTCTCTCCTTTCAGAATGTCATCAATGCTGGCAATCAGACGTTCCATTCGTTCTTTCTTTGTTACCAACATTTTTCGCTGTACTTGTAGAATCTGATTTCTTTCAAGAGCCGGATTGTCCAAAACAGCTTTGATTTCTTTCAAGGAGATATCAAACTCACGGAAAAATAAAATCTGTTGTAATGTTTCCAGTGCCTTATCGTCATAAAGCCGGTATCCCGCATCACTTTTTTCTGTTGGCTTTAACAACCCGATTTCATCATAATAGTGAAGCGTGCGAACGCTGATACCTGTTAAATCTGATATTTCTTTTACTGTCCTCATAGCTGCTGACCTCCTGTTCCTGATAAGGTAACTTTAATCTATGACGTTCCGTGAGAGTCAATAGGCATTTTCATTTTTTAGTATAACATTTTTCATTTCTTCTCAAAAGACAGAAAACTGATTCTGTAAAACTTGTCGGCTGGGAACAGCTTGCAACGCAAGGTGTCCCCAGATGGCAAGTCCACAAAAGGGTAGCTGGCGAAAGCCAGCGCAGGGGAAGTGTAGCGTCCCCTGTTTGATTTGGAGCAGACCGTGGCTGCGGAAAATTACAGCCCTCCGGCGAGGAGCCTTCGGAGAACGCAATGCACCAACCTTTGGGTGGTGTATAATTGCGCCCTTAGTAAACTAAGGGGTTTCCGGCTTCTCCCGTTCCAGCAGTTTTTTCAATAGTTCCTGCGTGTCCTGTCTGTGAAAAATGAGTTTCAACAACAGCATGACATCATCATTTGTCAGGCGTTCTGGCTCTTGCAGAAAACTTTCCAGCATACCGCCACGGGTACAGAGCCGGTGCGTCCGTTCCTTTCGGGTAAGCTGTTTCAACTGGTGCTGCAATGCCTTTTCATCATTGATGGCTTTCCGCAGTTTCTTTTCGCTTTTTTCCAACTCCCGGTTGAGCTTTTCCAGCTTTGAGGTATCAGGCAAGGGCAGCGTCCTCCTTTCCTGGTATCAGCACATAAATCCTGTTTGGTTCTCCAACGCCCTGACGCACCCGCATGATAAGTCCGGCGGTTTCCAGTTCATTCAAAGAACGCTTGACTGTCATGGGGCTGCGGGACAGGACTGCGGCAATGGCTGTGACGGGGAAGTACACAAACAGAATTCCGTTCTCGTCCTCCTGCCCTTTGGATAGCATAGCGTCCAGCATCCGGCAGTACATAACCTTTGCGGTGCTGCTGACTGGAAATCCTGTCAACGCTCTGGGAAAGGGCATACAGGGCGGCAACGGTGTGTCTATCGTCATAAATTCAAAATTCATTCGGTGTGTTCCTCCTTTTTCTTGGCTCGTTTGGATAAATAATGAGGGCAGTCAATCACAACCGCCCGGAAGCTCTGCCTGCACCCATGCTGGCATTTCCGGCATAATTCGTTGTAAGTGACACGCCCCCGGTCATTGAGGTAAAAGGAAAGCTCATACTTCCTCTTTTTGCTCATTCTCGGCATATTGCGCTTCCTCCCGTTTTAGTGTATGGTTTCGGGGCGATTTTCGGCAAAATTACAGCCATAGAGCCGCTTAAAATCTCCCGAAGTATCAGCGATAGGGTAGACTATCCCCCTATCAGATTGTCGTGTTTCGGTATCATTTCGGTGTCAGTCCGCCAGTTCTCCCCGGTGTCGTTCCTCCCCTGAATCTCACAGCGGCGTATCGCTCCCTTTGGTACGCTCGTTTCGGTCAGGGGTCCTCCATATCCCTGCCAAAAGTCATGGCACTACATCACCGGGGAAGCATATCCCACACAGGCTGGTCATTCGATTGGAATAATCCATCGATGAACTACCTGTATCATAGAACATTTTTGTACCCTGTGCCGTATGTCCACAAAGTAGGAATTAGGGGTAAAAATCAGAAATTTCCACGATTGCGGAATTGATATGGTATAATCAATTCAACGGTTATAAATGTCGTTAGAAAGGGGGAACTGCTTCAATGAACGGAGCTACTACAATACAGGAACGGCTAAAAGATTTACGATTAAACAAAGGATTAAAACTGGAAGAACTGGCTGAGCAAACGGGTATTTCAAAATCGGCTCTTGGCAGTTATGAAAAAGACGACTATAAGGAAATCAATCATGGCAACCTTATCCTGCTGGCAGATTTTTATGGGGTGTCCCTCGATTATCTCTTTTGCCGGACAGAGAACCGGGCGGAGATCAACACGCCATTAAGGGAGCTGCATTTGAGTGATGAGATGGTAGCACTTCTGAAAAGCGGTCGGATTAACAACCGTCTGCTGTGCGAACTTGCCACCCATAAGGACTTTATCAAGTTTCTTGCGGACATTGAGATTTATGTGGATGGGATTGCCACCATGCAGATTCAGAACCTCAACGCCCTTGTCGATACCGTCCGGCATGAAATCATTGAACGGTATCGCCCCGGCGAAGATGACCCCCATTTGAAAGTGCTGCAAGCCGCCCATATCAGCGATAATGAATATTTCAGTCAGATGGTACGGGATGACCTCAACCTGATTATCCGGGATATTCGGGAAGCCCATAAAAAGGACAGCGAGAGTGCACCCCAGACCACCGTTGCTGATGAACTGAAAGAAAATCTGGAAGCAGTCGAAAATTTCAAGGGCAGTCGGGATGAAAAGCTGGTTGTCCTTTACTGTAAACAGCTCGGTATCAACTATAAAAATCTGTCAGACGAAGAATTTCGCTGGCTGATTCGGATTCTCAAAAAGTCAAAGAAAATGGGCACACCTATCAGCCAAAGGAAAAAACGGTAAAGAAAAACCGCTGTTACATGGTTTGTTGGTTTCCATGTAGCAGCGGTTTTTGCTGTGGTTATTCAATTAAGTTTTCAGAATGACAAGCTGGAATTTTCTACATTACTCTTCAGCTTTGACTAAACATAGCAAATCAGTATATCCTGACTGCATAAGTAATTGCTTAAAACCAGACATCACTTCTTCTTTTGTATAATTATTATTTTTCAAAAACTCACTATCCTTCTCACTAAGGTATTGGTAGAAAAGAGCTGCTGCCATTACCTCATTTCTGTCTGTATAATCAATGCTATCTAAAAGTATATTCTCTGCTTCGTTAATTTCCCCAGAATCAATCATATCAAGAAAATCTTTCAAATTTTTCCCTGATACTTCATATTTATTTTCTTTTTCAAGTTCAACAGAAACATACTTTTTCCCAAACATTAAAGAAAATAATACTCTTACCATTTCTTTTATCATTCGCATAATATAGTCTTTTTCGTCTGTGAAATACATTTTTCACCTCCATAACTTCCAATTTGTCATAATCATTCTATCATACCGTTATGAATAAATCATCTCATGCAAAACAATTTCTTCTGCCCGGTTGTGGATATTATTGCACCGCTGCACCCATTCCATTTGACGGGTACGCTTCAAGTCCTCGGTCACGCCCTCGGCAGCTTTCATTTGCTCCATGATAGTGTCTAACCGTTCCTGTGCCTGTTCGTTCAGGTCTGCAAGATATGTCCACAATTCTCCGGTCAGTACCAATGTGTTCAATCTGGCTGGGTGGACTTCTCTTAAATATTCCCGGTGCATCCGTCCATACTTTCCGATGGGGCGGCGTTCTTCCGACAGTTTCAAGTCCGGGATGTAGTAATCTCCGACAAGGATATAATCAATTCCGTTTTCCGTTATTCTTGGTTTCAATTCGCTCATGTTTCTTACCTCCTGTGGAAGCAGGCTCGTCTGGTACTAACTCAATCACATCGGTAATCTCACAATTCAGCGTTTCACAGATACGGGCTAATGTGTCCATGCTGATGTGCTTTCCCTCTTTGCTCATGTTGGCAATCATATTCGTTGTCATACCAGCGGCAAGCCTTAAATCCTCTTTCCTCATATCACGCTCTAACAGTGTGTGCCAGAGTGGTTTATAGCTGATGTGCATATTGTTTTCCTGCCTTTCTATCCATACCACCGGGACGACTGCCCCGGCAGGAACTTTTCTCTTATTATAACACCAATCTTGTGAAATCACAATTTATTCTTGTAGCCTGCCGCTGATACCGTCTGGATTGTGCTTTTCCTTTCTTTTTGTTCCCTTTAATTAGCCATGAACTGCTTCATGCCCTGAGACTTTGCGCCGGGGTTGTCGTTGCCGTAGCCTTCCAGCAGGTTGATGGCTCCCCAGATGCCGAGACCTGCGCCGAGGGCGATAACGAGGGTCTGAAGAACAGTTACTGCGCTGTTGAAAAATGCCATATATTTTTCCTCCTTGATAGAAAATAGGGTTGGGAGCTTCTATCCCAACCCGTGATTGATTGGTTCTTGAGCTTCCAGCGGCTGATTAGCCGAAGAGACCGGAGAGCAGAGGTACAAGGGTAGTACCGATGAGAGCGACACCGCCACCAGCCATGAGCTGCTTCATGCCCTGGGACTTTGCGCCGGGGTTGTCGTTGCCGTAGCCTTCAAGCAGGTTGATTGCACCCCAGATGCCGAGACCTGCGCCGAGAGCGATAACGAGAGTCTGAAGAACGGTTACTGCGCTGTTGAAAAATGCCATATACGTTTCCTCCTGATATTTGAAATGGATTTTGAAATGAAAAAAGCCCTCCACAATACCGGAGAACCGGTCGGAGGGCAGAGACAACGAGACTATTCAACTGCAATCATATCTATCACCACCACCTTTCTTGGCAAAAAGAAAAGCCCTGACCGAAGTTACACTTCACTCAGAGCAAAATTCTTGTAGACCATTTCATTTTTACTGCGTTTTCTGCCCACACTTTCCGTAGGGGCAAGTTCAGGGTAGGTCGCCTGCACCTTCTGTCTGCTTCTGCGAACGGTTTCAAATCCCGGAAACCTGTGATTGTCCAGTTCCTTCAAAAACACGGGAACCGGCATAGAGCGAATGTCGATTCCTCGCAGACCGGAATAGTGTTCCAGCACTTTCAGATACAGATGATTGTCTGTATTTCTTGCCTTGGTATCATGCTCCAAAATGTTTTTAACCAGAGCAGATACCGTTTTCAGATTTTCCAAATGCAAGCCTCCTTCGTTAATCGGCATCGACGACTACAAATTCATCACCTGCCTTTAATTTCAATCTACGACTCAGAAACTGTTCGATGTTGAACTCATTCTTTTTGTCGAAGTCTGATGTGTACTTATAGTTCGGATGCTGTGTCAGATCGTACTTGTCAGACAGAAACGGTCTCACACCACGCAGCTGCAAGATGCACTTACCACCATCCAGAACTGCCAGCTCATCCACAGTAGCAAGGTCTTTCCCCAGCTTCTGATAATTCATGCCGTAGGACGGGCTGTTACCTCTGGTATTTGAGGTGTTGTAGGTGTCGATGGTCTCTTTCCCAAGTGCCTGATTCAGTTCTTTCAACGTGGTCGGCTCAGAACCGCCAAGGAAAATACGGGAATCCATGTTGCCGATGATAGTATCCGAGTTGTCCTTATAAATGGCTTTCAGCTGAGACTGTGCCTGAAGGACGAGACAGGCAGAGATTTCACGGCTCCGGATGGTCGCAACCAGCTTTTCCAGATTGGGAATCTGACCGATATTTGCCGCTTCATCAATCAGACAGCGCACATGAACCGGCAGTCTGCCGCCATACACATCATCTGCTTTTTCGCAGAGCAGGTTGAACAGCTGGGTATAAATCATGGAGATCAGGAAATTAAAAGTCGCATCCGTGTCCGACATAATCAGGAACAGTGCTGTTTTCTTGTCTCCGAGGGTATCTAACTGCAATTCGTCATAGGCTGTAATGTCCCTGACTTCCTGAATATCGAAGGGAGCAAGTCTTGCACCACAGCTAATCAAGATACTCTTAGCTGTCTTGCCGGCAGCCAGCTTGTACTTCTTATATTGGCGAACTGCAAAATGATTTGGCTTTTTCTTTTCCAGAGCTTCAAACATCAGATCAACCGGATTCTGGAACTCCTCATCGTCCTCACGCACCTCCATTGCGTTTAAGAACTCAATCAGAGTGGAGAAGTTCTGTTCCTCAACCGGCGCTTCATAGTGGATATACCCAATCAGGGCGCAGTACAGAAGGGTCTCTGCTTTCGTCCAGAACTCGTCACCGGCTTTCCCGTCGCCTTTGGTATTGGCAATCAATGTCGTCACCAGCTTCAGAATGTCTTTTTCTGAATGGATATAGGCGAATGGATTGTAGTGCATCGACTTTCTAAAGTTGATGGTGTTGAAAATCTTGATGTTATAGCCATGCTTCAACAAAGCATTGCCGCACTCGATGACAATGCTGCCTTTCGGGTCTGTGACAACATAGCTGGAGTGCATCTGGAGAAGATTCGGTTTCAGCCAGAACCTTGTTTTTCCTGAACCTGAACCTCCGATAATCAAAACATTTTTGTTTCTGGCATTGGCAGGATTCTTCGGTCGGTTGGACATCATCAGCCGTTCCGTTTTCGTCAGGATAATATTGTCCTCAAACTTTGGAGCGGTGAACGGCTCAATGTCTTTGGCTGTACCCCAACGGGCAGAACCATACTCCACATTGTGCCGGTACTTCTTGGCGTTTTTGCTTTTCAGATAAACCGCAAGCCGAAGCCCTGCGCCACAGGCAATTCCTACCAGCAAATCCAGCGGATGAAAGCTGGGGAGTGGATTGCCCAGAGCAACCGGAAGGGCATAAAAAAAGCTGAGGATTTTTGCAGAAGAATCTGCACCCTCAGCCAATCGCCATGCTTCTCCAAAATTCGTTGCAAATAGTCCCACCAGAATATACGGAATGTTCAGAATCAGGAGCTTTTTCAGATTGATTCTGTTCATCACAAATCACGCTCCTGTTTCTTTTCCCGAACCTTCCTGGGGATAGCTGCTACCATCTCTTTAAACTTCTTCAGCTGTGCCAGAACGCTCGGTTTCTTATCCTTCGTCAATAACCTTGCCTGATGTTCCTTGCAGATAGCATCCAGGGCATCTGCGTCCTTGGAACGGACAAAGACAAGATAACGGGGAGGATCAACGGACTTATCTTTTCTTACGGCAAAGTCCACGCCGTATTTCCTGGCGAGCCTTTCAAAATCCCGGATGCCATCCTTATCAATTTCCACATTGGTGGCACCCTGATTCTGTCCCAGCAGCTGCTTCACGGATTGTTTTCCGTGAACCGCCGTATCTCTGGTTCCTTTTCTCGCCTTGACCTTTTCACGGTGCTGCAAATACTTGCGAATACCGGCAATGATACTTCGAGCAGTCAGCCGGGTCGTGCTGATTGCCAGATTGATTGTCCTGTTTTCAACTTCTTCCTGCATGAATCATCACCTCCTGCAAGCAGTAGAGTGAACATCATCGTGCCATATCTCTGCGGTCGTAATACAGATTTCCTCTGGCAACATTGGCATGACTGATAATCTTGATGTTCCCGGCTTTCTGGTTGTCCAGAGCTTTCTGATACCCGGCTTCGCTCAGATACAGACGGTTTCTTTCGCCTTTCCATCCAACAGGGGATTCGTTGGTCAGCACATCAAAGATAATCATATGCTTTGTGGCTTCATCGAATCTTGCCAGGTCCATATAGGTGTGTCCCTGATACTCCTTGGCTCCTGCCTGTATCCTGCGGCGTTCCATCAGCTCTGCAATCGTTGAGCTTCTTTCCATGATGCCTCCTTACAGCGCATCTCGATCAGGGCTGCTCTTGCGTGGGGCAGGGTCAGCCTTGATAGGCGCATCTTCTTTTTTGACCATATCATCGGGCAATGGCAGCGCCATAATACTGCGCCCCATGCGGACGAAGGTTTCAGGCTGATGGAAATGTTCTTCAAACTGCTTCATCAGCTCCGGGGAAAGGGAGGAAAAATCCTCCTCACCCAAACCGACAACCAGAAAGTCACCGGCGATGATGTCGTAGATCTCGCCGTCTCCGTCCCGCAGCGCACGATTCAGGTCTTTCCCCATGATTTTTCCCTCATCGTGCATCACCAATGCGACAGGCTCATTAAAAGGGTAAACAGCTTCAATGTCGCCACCGACAGCTTTCTGCAAATCCTCCAAATCGCAGCCGATCTGAACCTGCTGGGGATACATGTGGGGCTTTACCAGAAGAACCGTCATTGTCTCAGCCTGTTCCTGCTGAATTTCACGTTCCTCCGTAGTGCCAAACTCGACGCCGGTAAAGTTCTCGGAGTCCAGAATGTACTCGGAATTGTAGTAGGCTGATCTGACCTGTTCTTCTGCATCAGCACGGGACTTGGCTTCCACCGTTACCGTCTTTTCCAGTGTCTCGGTAATCTTTACATCATATTCCTTCAAACTTCATTACCTCCATTTCCTCAGATATAAGAAAAGCGGCTATCCATGAACCTGTTACAGTTCATAAATAGTCGCTTCATGTTCCCACTGGGGGACACACATAGATTCCAGTTCCTCGATCAGTTCCTCTGGGGAAAAGAACAAATCCTCCGCACTTTTCAAAATCTTTTTGAAAGCCCGGTACTCCGTCACATAGCCGGTATCGTCAGACCCGATCAGCATTGACACACAGCGGACAATGGCAAAGTTCATATCCTCCATAAGCCACAATTCGGTTTCATAGGTGGTTTTGATTTCATCCAAAACCGCCTGTTCCACATCGGAAATAATGAGGCAGGCACGCTGGTCAAGCAGTTCCATGCCACGGTAATCGAAGCATTTCTCATAGCCACCGGTTACGGAATACTGATATACCGTCTGTGCCGCACCTCTCAATGCGGTGCAAACCTCCGGCAGACACAAACCACCGGCATAGCCGATCTCATCTTCATCATACCCCTCATAATCTTCGGGAGAAAACAGCTCAAACAGCCAGTCGATTGCTTTGCTCATTTCTCTTTCGTTAAACATCGGGATTCACCTTACCTTTCCATAGATTTCTCTCGTTTCTTCTGCCACTGTTCCAGCAGCTGAATGATTTTATCCTCCATCTGCTTGCTGGTATAGGACTTCGGGAAGTATTTCCGCAGGGAGTCAGTTTTGAATGTCACCCTGTCCAGCTCGCCCTTTTTGACCTCATTCATAATCTCGCACATGGCATCCAGCGTACACTCGCCCTCCTGTGCCAGTTTTTTGATTCTCTGTGCCTGTGAAAGAGAAGGCGCAGCCTGGGCAAAGTCCATAGCAGAAAGAAAATCCTGCTGTTCTTCTCTTGCGAGATAGGAAAGTTCCACGGCAGGATTGAATTTAATCTGACCGTTATCCACCATATCCAGAATTTCAGGAATAAGCTCTGTCAGACGGATATACCGCTGAATCTGTCTGCCGCTATCCGAATCAGACAGTGCATCTCTTGACTTGTGGCCAACTTGTCCACAAGTTTGCCCTTGATGCTTTATTGCATCTAATTTCATTCGGTAGGCAAATGCACGTTCACTCGGTAAAAGGGTTTCTCTCTGCAAGTTGGAATCAACCATCAAGATGATGGCTGCATCATCGTCCATATCACGGACAATAGCAGGCATGGTTTCTTTCCCGGCAAGCTCTGATGCACGGTGCCGCCTGTGACCGGAGATGATCTCATAACCGCCGTCCGGGTCGGGACGGACAATCGCTGGGGTGAGAACACCGAAGTCACGGACGCTCTCAACCGTTTTCATCATATCTTCATCGTCTACCACCCGGAAGGGATGTCCCTCAAAGGGGTGCAATTCAGAAAGCGGAATTTCCTGCACCCGCTCCTGCTGGGCTTCGGCTCGTGACTGGTCGGTAGAGAAAATATCATCGTACCCCTTCAAGCTGATGTTTGCGCCTTTTTTCTGCATTGTTTAACACCTCCTTTGTCAGAACCCGGTAGGCATCAGCCACTTTGCCTTTGGGGTCGTGCTTAAAGATACTGGCTCCTTCGGCACTGATTTCCTCCGCACGGACGGAACGGGGAATGTCCGTCTTGTAGACTTTCAGCTTTCCTCCATAACTTTCCCGGATCAGATTGCTGATGTCCTTGGAATAATTGGTTCTGCTGTCTACCATCGTCAGAAGAATACCCTCGATTTTCAATTTGGGGTTAATCTGCCGTCTGACCTTGTTGATGGTTTCCAGCAGCTGTTCCAAGCCCTTTGCCGGAAGATATGCCGCCTGAACCGGTATCAGCACATTGTCCGCAGCTGCCAACGCATTGACTGTCAGCATACCCAAGGAGGGCATACAATCCAGAAGAATGTAGTCATAATTCTGCTTGACCGTATCCAGGTACTGACGGAGAATGGTCTCCCGGCTCATGGCATTGACCAGGGAAACCTCCAAACCTGACAGTTCAATATTGGCAGGCATCAAGTCCACACCTTCCGGGTGATGAAGAATGCCTTCGCCGGGGGTAATCGGCTTTTCCATCATAATCTTTCCCATCATGTCGGAAAGGGTGGGAGATAAGGTATCCGGGTACGGATTTCCCAGACTGACTGTTAAAGAAGCCTGCGGGTCTGTGTCTACCAGCAGAACCTTTTTGCCCTCCATCGCCAGTCCCACACCCAAATTTTCCGTGGTTGTGGTCTTTCCCGTGCCGCCTTTCTGGTTGACTACGGCGATAACTGTCGCTTTTTTCGCCAAAATTCATCACCTCGCATTCTTTCATGTGTGCGCTTCATGATTACCACCTCCCTCCAAGTTTCCCCGAAGCCATATCATGCCTGACCTTTGCGTCATAGTGGGCGCTTATGGTGTAGGGGGCGTTGTATATCGAAGCAAGTAGATACTGCTTGATATTGCGAACATCGGTTGTGTTCTCTTTGAAAGAACTCAATACAAATCTGATGTGTTCAGAATCCAGCTTCATAAAACTGCTTTTTACAATTTCAATCGGCTTATCATCACTGGCAATTCGTATTTGCTTGCGGTTACTGCACATGATTTCAACAATCAGATGCAGTATCAGATCGAGTATCTCATGGTCATACGGATAATCCTGTTTCAGATAGTCCATAGAAAGCTGTTCGTAAAAATACTGATAATATCGGGTAAATTCGTCAGTCCCATCGACTTCCTTTCCAAAAAAGCCGGAAGGAAAGAAAGGATCAGTATCACTAAAATCAATATAATTAGTATCAGTATTATTACCTTGTGCTTTTGACAGTTCTTGAATTGTGTTTTTGACAACTCCAGAATTGTCCTTTTGACAATTCAAGAATTGTCTTTCCACAGAACCGGAAATGAAGTTCTTTACATAGATCAGGTTCGGTTTCCCAAGTCCCTGACGCTTACGCTCTATCAGACCGCATTTCTTTTCCAGCTCATCCAGCAGCTTCACCGCTTTCTTTTCAGCACAGCCTAACGCACCTTTGATTTCTTCTATGGTGAAGATAATATAGACACGGCCTTCCTCGTCCAACCAACCGTTCCGGGCTGAGAGGTTCATGCGGTCAAGCAGAATCCCGTAAAGCAGTTTGGCATCGGTTGATACATTCCAGAAACAATCCTCGGTGAACAACACCTTTGGAACACGGTAGAATGTGAACATCTCCGCTTGCTGCCCATAGAAATAATCATACGTCACTCATCCTCACCACCTCTTTCTGCGGGAAATACTCTTTTTTCAGAGGGGTTCTGCGGAAAGTCGTATCCTTCAGTTTGTACGGACATCTGACAAAATAGCAGAAGCGGTACTTCCATCGGGGTTGATAATACTCGCAGTCTTTGCAGCATTTCGGCTTGTCACGGCGATTGCGTTCATACTCATACATATCAACGCACCCCCACTTCCTTCATAATCTTCCTGGTACACCAGCCGATGCAGGGATGATCCCGCCCATAAGGACAACCTTCACATTCCGACTTCGGCTTTGGGGATACGGAGATTAAGTAGTAACAATTTTCTTCGCCCAGACAGCAGCCCGTTTTATTGTTATTCCAGAAATGGCAGTAGCGGCAGTCGTTTGGCTTGTCTGGGGAATAGACGATCTTACTCAAAAATCAAACCTCCAATCTTTTAGATTTACCCATGAATTTTGGGCATAAAAAAAGAGCGTCTATCCATCCCCGATACAGGGGCAAATAGACGCTCTATGTACATGGTAGTATTCAATTTTATTTCTTATAACGGCTTAGCACTCGGAACATCCGCCTTTTGAATTAGCAAGGTTTTTAGCACGTTTTTTCGCCTAATTAGCTGGAAGCGCATTTTCATTAGCAAAAACGGCCCTTTTTCTGCTAATAATTAGCAGAAATTTTTTTCTTATCACAGCAGTTCGATTTTTTAGGGCTTGTCAAAAATCAGAATTTGAAGTAAAATTTGAAAACATTATTTCGTCTCAGCAATCACACTGGAATTTGTTAAAAAAAGCCGAAAACCCTTGAAAACAAAGGCTTTCGGCGTTGTTAGCTGGCGTCCCAAAGAGGACTTGAACCTCCGACCCCACGCTTAGGAGGCGTGTGCTCTATCCAACTGAGCTATTGGGACGTATTTATTTTTTTGTCAGCCTCCGTAATTATCGGACTCAGCTCCCAACTAAGGTTTTTCCAAGGTGGCCGTTGTAACGTAACCTTAGGAGGCGCTTGTTATATCCATTTAACTATGAGAACGAATGCCGTATTTTCGGGCTTTTCAGCCTCTTTGGTATCGGCAACCATATTTATGAATCCAATCACTCTCGTGATGAATTACCTCTATTTCTTATTCTGACATCACAGGCGCCATTGCTGGAATCGAACTCCAAGTTTATCCCTTTTTCTTTCCAACGGGTCCAACCATGGTTGAACCTTAGGAGGCGTGTGCTCTATCCAACTGAGCTATTGCGACATGGCTAAATTTATGATTAAGCCCGAAGAAACTCGAACTTGAATCCTATATGAAGTTTTTAGTAGGCGACCGTTGTAACGTAACCTTAGGAGGCACTTGTTATATCCATTTAACTAAGAGAACCCACTATTTAATTTCCACCATTCCCCAACCGAATTCACACATCTTATTCCATCATCAATTCAGCTGAACACATATAATGATACCTTTCAAATTCCATTTTGTCAACCAAGAAATTACTCCTCTCTCCCGTCAATCACTCCTAACATTCTTCATTTTCACAGACTGAACTGTCATCTTCCACATCAGCCCAGCCTGCTTTATTTTTAAAATTAATGAACTGTTCAGAGCCAACCGCGAAAACACTTCGTATTTTCTCAATGTGGCGTATCCGCCAAATAGATTTGTACAAAAAAGTGTTCACGAATGCAAGCATTCATCGCCCTTTTTTGACAAATCTGCTTGGCTCTGAACAGTTACAAATTAATCTTCCCCTGAAGCCATATATCTGCCTTAATTCTTCGCCCGATCGCCGGTTCACCGAGCACCGATTTTACCGGTACGCAGATATCGAATCGAAGCTCATTGACATCGACCGTAAATACATAGATTTCTTCTTTTGTCAGTTTGTTTTCTACCGTATCAATATCCAGAATTTCTCCCAGGATCGAATACTGGTCACATTCTACACCGCATGGCATAAAATATGTATCTACAATACTGTATATATCTTCTGTCTGAACTCTTCTGGAAACTTGCGAATACAGATCCATATCTTCCATGGTCAGACTTTCGATTGCTTTGGAATCTCCTTCTCTTGCTGCGCTAAGAAGCATCATTCTGTTTCGGGACTCTTCGCGGATTTCCTGTTCCTGTTCTTTGCTTTTCATAACAGGAAACAGGATCGTTCCGGAAACTGCGAGTCCGGAGAGTGTGACGGATGTGGAATTTTTCGGAATTCTTCCTGCCATCAGTTCTTTCCGGTACTCGATTCCGTTTTGAAGATGGAAAATCAGGCTGACCCCGACTTTCACATCTTCGCATATTCCGATATATGCTTCTTTGTCGCTTCTTTTTTCTACAATTATATCTGCGTAGGAGGTAATTCCGTTTCCTTCAAAATACGGCAGGTAATACTCACGTGTATAAGTCTCATATTCATCAATCTGTCCGTATGAATAGATTCCTATACCCATTCCGTATTCTTTACGAAGTTCACCAAAATCAAGTTCTTCTTCCAATGAAATTCTTTGATAATCGGTAAACTCTTCTTCGGACTGGATTAATATACGATTCCATTCTTTTTCGGAAGTTACGTTTTGAAATCCAATTGCTTTTAAATATTTATGCACAATTTACCTCATTCATTGTATTGATTATCTGATTTCTGTCTTTCCACCCATGTATGGACGAAGTACTTCCGGAATTCTGACAGAACCATCAGCCTGAAGATTATTTTCAAGGAAGGCAATCAGCATTCTCGGAGGAGCTACTACGGTATTGTTCAGTGTATGAGCGAAATATTTGCTTCCGTCATTTCCTTTTACGCGGATGCCGAGACGTCTTGCCTGCGCATCTCCAAGGTTTGAACAGCTTCCTACTTCAAAATATTTCTTCTGTCTTGGTGACCATGCTTCTACGTCACAGGATTTTACTTTCAGGTCTGCAAGGTCTCCGGAGCAGCATTCCAGTGTACGTACCGGAATATCCAGAGAACGGAACAGATCTACTGTATTCTGCCACAGTTTATCATACCAGATTTTACTGTCTTCCGGCTTACATACGACGATCATTTCCTGTTTTTCAAACTGATGTATTCTGTATACACCACGTTCTTCGATTCCGTGTGCACCTTTTTCTTTACGGAAACACGGTGAATAAGAAGTAAGTGTCTGTGGAAGTTTATCCTCTTCAAGCATTGTGTCGATAAATTTACCGATCATGGAGTGTTCACTGGTTCCGATCAGGTATAAATCTTCTCCTTCGATCTTATACATCATGGAATCCATCTCAGCAAAGCTCATAACACCTGTTACTACGTTGCTGCGGATCATAAATGGCGGTACGCAGTAAGTAAATCCGCGGTCGATCATGAAATCACGTGCGTAAGAAATCACTGCAGAGTGAAGTCTTGCAATATCTCCCATCAGATAGTAGAATCCGTTTCCTGCTACTTTTCCTGCACTTTCAAGATCGATACCGTTGAATTTTTCCATAATTTCTGTGTGATACGGAATCTCAAAATCCGGAACAACCGGTTCACCGAATTTTTCGATTTCTACGTTTTCGCTGTCATCTTTTCCGATCGGTACGGACGGATCAATAATATTCGGAATAATCATCATGTCCTGTTTGATTTTTGCTTCTACTTCTTTTTCTTCCTGAGACAGTGATTCTACACGTTCTGCGTTTGCTTGTACCTGTTTTTTCAGTTCTTCTGCTTCTTCTTTTTTGCCCTGAGCCATGCATGCACCGATCTGTTTTGAGATTTTATTTCTTTCAGCGCGAAGTGCTTCTACTTCCTGCTTGATTTCACGGTTTTTCTTATCAAGTTCAATTACTTCATCAACTAACGGAAGTTTTTCATCCTGAAATTTCTTTCGAATATTTTCTTTTACTACTTCCGGATTCATTCTTACAAATTTGATGTCTAACATAATGTTTCTCCTTCTCTCTTAAAGTTTCCTTTTTTTCTGTAAAATAAACATCTTTTTCTTTTTTATTTCATCACAGACTGCACATCCGGATCATATACTTCCTGATAAATAGCCTGTTCTAAGGATTCAGCTTCTTCCTCTGCAAGTTCAATGTAACTTTCGCCGCGGACAATTTCTTTTATATAAGTGTAGCATCCTTCTCTGCTGTGCATTGCATTGATGACCCAGCCACTGTTATTTCCATCGAGAAGAGTCAATGCAAAGCTGAGTTTTCCTCCCATTTCATTGAAAGCATCATATTTTACAATGCCTACTTTCTGGTAATTGTTCTGCATTTCACGGAATAATTCTTTGATATCTGTCCGGTTCTTTTTTGCAATTTCTGTGATTTCATCCAGTTCATCGAATTTTTCAAGGATACTCTGTTCCAGATTTTTTCCGTCGCGTCCTCGCATAAATGAGGAATAACTGCTTTTCAGACGTTTATATTTCATATTTACATTGACAACCATAAAAAATAGAATCACAATCAATACGAGTAGAAAAATAAATATAAACGCCGGATCAATACCTATGGCAGCTAAAATCTTACTTTCCATTCTTATTCTCCTTCGCGTATCGACATCAGAAGTTCGAATATACGTTCTAATTCTGAATCTGAATAATATTCTATTTCAATTTTACCTTTTCCATTTGGTTTATGATTTACATGAACCTTCGTGCCAATGACACTCTTCATTCTTTCTTCCAGATTCTCATATACAAATGAATTCTGGATTTCTTTTTTAGGTTTTTCCTTTTTAGGATTTTTGATATCCTTAACCAGCTTTTCCGTCTCTCGAACGCTTAGTTTTTCATCAAAAATCTTATTCGCAAGTATATATTGTTGCTCCGGATCATCAATTGCCAAAAGTGCACGGGCATGTCCTGTAGAAATCATATCATCTACGATCATCTGCTGAACTTTATCACTTAATTTCAACAGACGCATGGAATTCGTCACAGCAGTTCTGCTCTTTGATACACGTTCAGCCACTTCATCCTGTTTCAAATGAAATTCTGTCAAAAGCTTTTTAAAAGCCATTGCTTCTTCAATTGGATTTAGATTTTCCCGCTGAATATTTTCAATTAGTGAGATTTCCACAATTTCCTGATCCGTATATTCTTTAATAATTACAGGAATTTCTTTTACTCCTGCCAGTTTTGCTGCTCTCCATCTGCGTTCACCGGCTATGATCTCATAGTAATCTTTTTTCTTTTGTACAATTAAAGGTTGTAATACACCAAATTGTTTTATTGAATCTGCTAATTCTAGTAATGCATCTTCTTCGAAATTTTTTCTGGGCTGTTCACGATTTGGTTCAACCTCATTAATTTTCATCATTATCTGTCCCGAGACATTTTCAGGTGTTTTCGGCGCTTCTACCGTTTTTTTTACCATTTTAGATGATTTATTATCGGGAATCAGACTGTCAAGGCCTTTTCCAAGTCCACTTCTTTTCACCGCCATTATTCATCTTCTCCTTTATGAATCACTTCGTCTGCTAATAACATATAGCTCTCAGCACCCGTCGATTTTGGATCATAAAAATTGATAGGTAATCCATGACTGGGAGCCTCTGCCAAACGAATATTTCTCGGTATAATAGTTTTATAAATCGTCTGATTCAGATTATCTTTAACATTCTCTACCACCTGAAGCGATAGATTTGTTCTGGCATCGTACATAGTAAATACTACGCCTTCCATTTCCAAGCGTTCATTCAGACGTGATTTTACCAACTCAATTGTTTTCATCAACTGACTTAAACCCTCAAGTGCATAATATTCGCACTGTATTGGTACAAGAACCGTATCCGCAGTCGTCATAGCATTGATTGTCAGCATACTAAGTGACGGTGGACAGTCTATAATAATAAAATCATAATTATCTTTTATCTTAAATATTTCATCTCGAAGAATATACTCTTTATTTTCGGCATCAATCAGTTCTATTTCAGCACCGGATAAATCAATATTTGTTGGAAGCACATCTAAATTGTCAAAAACATTTTTTTGGAGTACCTGTTCAATATCTGCTTCTCCAATAATTAAATCATATACAGTATACTCAACTTCGTCCTTATCAACACTAAGTCCGCTGGTCATATTACCTTGTGGATCCATATCAACCGCAAGAACTTTTTGTCCTTTAGCAGCAAGACAAGAAGAAAGATTAATAGCTGTTGTGGTTTTTCCTACTCCACCCTTCTGATTTGCAACTGCAATTATTCTTCCCATTAAAATAATACCCCTTTCCATAACAAATTATATAATTTGTTACAATCATATTGTATCACCATTTTTCTCGTAAATCTACCAAATGTTTCACGTGAAACATGATTTTAGCATAATTCATAAATAGACAAATGTTTCACGTGAAACATTTGTCTATTTAGAACCACCGATTATTTATATGTAAAATGTTTCACGTGAAACATACTGAATATCAATGATAAACACTTCCAACACTAACCAAAATATGATATAATATATTCAATTTAAAAGCAGAAAGGAATGATAATACATTGAAGAAAAAAATAAGCATCATTGCCATTCTTACTACATTGGTCACTCTTACAATGCATTTAATCAATAGAATTACATATTATATTGCTACAATTGATAATCTTCTTAACAACGCGGAAGGTAATTTTTATGAATGGCGTTTTGGAAAAATATATTATAAGAAACAAGGAACAGGTTCACCACTCCTTCTTATTCATGATTTGAATGCACACAGTTCCGGATATGAATGGAAACGCTGTGTCGGAAAGCTGGCTGAAAATCATACGGTTTACACAATTGATTTACTTGGATGTGGACGTTCAGATAAGCCGAATATTACTTATACAAATTATTTGTATGTTCAGATGCTAAATGATTTTGTGAAACATGTAATTAACGAAAAGACAGATGTGATTGCAACCGGATCTTCGTCGTCTATTGCCGTTATGGCATGTAATACAAGCGAAGAAATGATCAACCGAATTATTATGGTAAATCCTACTTCTCTGTCAGATTTAGCAAAATCACCGACAAAGAGAACCGTATTTTTGAAATGGTTGATTCAGATTCCTATATTAGGAACGCTATTATATAATATTCTTCAATCTGAAAAATATATTGAAGAAATCTTTCAGACAGATTATTATTATAATATAGAAGAAATAAACAATATGTCTGTGAAAGCTTATTATGAATCTGCCCATTTAGACAGCAGTCATTCTAAATATCTTTTTGCCAGTATAAAAGGGAGATATACAAATGCGAATATTCTTCACTGCATCAAGAATATTACAAATAGTATGTATATCATAACAGGCGAGGGCAATCCGGAACAAATAGAAACTGCAGAACAATATCAAAAATATGTTCCTGCTATTGAAACCATTTCCATTCCGGAAACAAAGTTCCTTCCACAGCTTGAAAAACCGGAAGCATTCATGGAGCAAATTAACATTTTTCTCATATAATCCAAAAGAAAACCCGTGTATACTGCATCTTCATATATTGCGCAATATACACGGGTTTTCTATTACTTCAATGGTTCTTTTGCAGGTAGACCTGCTTTTCTCGGAAATTTTTTTCCGGTAGATTTTATTTTTTCAACAACCAGAAGCGTTCTTCCTATATCGCTTCCGGGAAGCTGAAATTTTACGGTTTTTCTTTTCTTTCCGCCCAGAATCTTCAATGCAGTTTCTGCATTCTTTACTTCTTCCTCAATTTCGCCGGATTTATATGGAATAAATAATCCACCTGTCTTGACATATGGAAGACAATACTCTGATAATGTGGATAAATTTGCTACTGCTCTGGAAACAACCAGATCAAAATTTTCTCTATACTCTTCTTTTCGTGCATAATCTTCTGCACGTCCATGAATTGTGTGGATATCTTCTAATTTTAATTCCGATATAACTGTATCCAGAAATTTAATTCTTTTATTCAATGAATCCAAAAGTGTTACTTTCAAATGTGGGAAAGCAATCTTTAAAGGAATGCCGGGAAAGCCAGCTCCGGTTCCTACATCCATTACGGTTTCAATACTTCCTATATCAACTGCTTTCACGATAGAGAGACTATCTACAAAATGCTTTTCATTCACTTCTTCATACTCAGTGATTCCAGTCAGATTCATGACTTTGTTCCACTCGATCAGTAATTCAAAATAATTATTAAATTGCTGATATTGTCTCTCGCTCAATTGTATTCCCATTTCATTTAATTTTTGCTCAAATATTTTGCTCATAACCGCCTCTTTTATGTTTTATTCTAATGTCCCAGATATACAAGAAGAACCGATATATCTGCCGGAGAAACGCCGGAAATTCTGGAAGCCTGTCCAATCGAAACCGGCTTATACTGTTTCAGCTTTTGTACAGCTTCAATTCTTAAACTGGGCACAGCATCATAATCGATATCATCCGGAATTTTTCTTGTTTCAAGTTTTTTGAACTGTTCTACCTGCTTCATCTGTCGGCTTATATATCCTTCGTATTTGATATTAATATCAATCTGATCGATGATTTCCTGACTGAATTTTTCCGGTCTTTGCTCATCAATCGGTTCAAGCAACTGATAATTCAGTTCCGGTCTTCTTATCAATTCAGCAAGTGTTGATCCGGATGTAAGCGGTGTACTTCCATACTTTTCAAGAAGGTCCTGTACTTTTTCAGATGTTCCCACATTTACATGCTTCAGTCTCTCAATTTCTTCTGAAATAATTTTCTCTTTTTCCACAAACTTCTGATATCTCTCGTCAGATATCAACCCTATTTCGTGTCCTATTTTGGTTAATCTCTGATCAGCGTTATCCTGTCTTAACAAAAGTCTGTATTCTGCCCTGGATGTCATCATACGATAAGGTTCATGGCTCTCTTTCGTCACAAGATCATCAATTAGTACACCAATATATGCCTGAGAACGATCAATGGTGATCTGTTCTTTTCCCAGAACCTCTCTCGCAGCATTTATACCTGCAATCAACCCCTGCGCAGCAGCCTCTTCATACCCGGAACTTCCGTTAAACTGTCCTCCGCTGAATAATCCTCGTATCTTTTTAAACTCCAACGTCGGGTATAATTGTCTGGCATCTATGCAATCATACTCAATTGCATATGCATTTCGAACAATTTTGACATTTTCAAGTCCCGGCACACTCCGATACATAGCATACTGTACATCTTCAGGAAGAGAACTTGACATTCCTCCGACATACATTTCATTGGTGTCTAATCCTTCTGGTTCAATGAAAACCTGATGACGGCTCTTATCGGCAAATTTGACAACTTTATCTTCAATAGAAGGACAATATCTTGGTCCTGTTCCTTCTATCATTCCAGAATATAGTGGTGACCGATCCAAATTTTCACGAATAATCTCGTGTGTCTTCTCATTTGTGTAAGTGAGCCAGCAGGATACCTGGTCAATCTGCACATCCTCCGGATTTGTTGTAAAAGAAAAAGGAACAACTCTTTCATCACCAAACTGCTCTTCCATTTTACTGAAATCAATACTTCTTTTATCGATTCTGGCAGGAGTACCTGTTTTGAACCGATACATTTCTATTCCTAGATCTTTCAGACAATCTGTCAGATAATTTGCTGCCTGAAGCCCATTCGGACCGGTATGCATGCTTACATCACCATAAATACATCTTGCTTTCAGATACGTTCCGGTACACAATACAACCGCTTTACAATGGTAAATTGCACCGGAATACGTCTGTATTCCGGTAACCTGACCGTTTTCCACAAGAATATTTACCACTTCGCCTTGTTTTACTTCCAGGTTTTCCTGATTTTCCAAAGTTCTTCTCATCGTGTTGCTGTAATTCTTTTTATCAGCCTGTGCACGAAGGGAATGAACAGCCGGTCCCTTAGATTTATTTAACATTTTCGACTGTATAAACGTCTTGTCGATCGTTTTTCCCATCTCACCGCCGAGTGCATCGAGCTCACGTACAAGATGTCCCTTTGAGGTTCCTCCTATATTCGGGTTACAAGGCATCATGGCAATGCTTTCCACGCTGACCGTAAATACAATCGTCCGAAGTCCAAGTCTCGCTGATGCCAGAGCGGCCTCACATCCTGCATGTCCTGCACCGACTACAACAACATCATATTGATCTTTATTTTCCCATACAGAATTTGCTGAATATTTCATTTACCAAATCTTCTCCTATCGTTTCACCGGTAATGCTTCCCAAAGATTCATATGCATCCATAAGATCAATGGTAAAAAAATCCTCCGGCATTTGATTCTCTATGCTGTCCATTACTTTTCCCAGACTCTGATAAGCATCATTTAAAGCTGCTTTATGTCTGGCATTGGTAATATAAATTTCATCATTAAAAGATAACTCTCCGTGATAAAACATTTCTTTCAATGTGGATTCCAACTCATGAATTCCAGTCTCTTCTTTTGCAGATATTTC
The DNA here is from genome assembly GCF_052065395.1 of Bariatricus sp. HCP28S3_F11. Classification (NCBI taxonomy): domain Bacteria; kingdom Bacillati; phylum Bacillota; class Clostridia; order Lachnospirales; family Lachnospiraceae; genus Bariatricus; species Bariatricus sp. HCP28S3_F11. The sequence continues at coordinate 127,543 of NZ_JBQHUC010000004.1, forward strand.
AATCATCGGCTTAGTTATCCACTTTTTCAACTCATCTTTATCAACAACTGTGGATAAGTCCGTCTTATTCAGCAATATAATAGCACGTTTTTCCCGAATCATGTTGATAATTTCAAAATCATTTTCATCTAACGGAATCGAAGAATCCACAACATAAATAATCAAATCCGCTTCTTCTGCATTTGCACGTGCCTTATCCACACCGATTTTTTCTACAATATCTTCCGTATGCCGTATCCCTGCAGTATCCATAATATTTAAAGATACGCCCTGGAGCTGTATATTCTCTTCCAATACATCCCGGGTCGTACCGGCTATGTCTGTTACGATAGCTCTTTCTTCACCAAGCAGAGTATTTAACAGAGAAGATTTTCCTGCATTGGGCTTTCCTACTATTACCGTCTTTATTCCCTCTCGGATTATTCTCCCATTATCCACAGTGTCAAGCAGCTTCTTAATCTCTGCCATCAGCTTATCCACAACACCTCTTAATTTATCCCCATACCCATCTACGCTGATATGCTCAGGGTCGTCCAGGGCAGTTTCAATGAATGCAGTATGATATAGAATTTCTTCTCTTATCTCTTTTATTTTCTTATGAACCGAACCTTTTAACTGGTTGACAGAACTTTTCAATGCATATTCATTCTTGGAATTGATAATGTCAATCACTGCTTCGGCCTGAGACAGATCCATTCTTCCGTTCAAGAATGCTCTCTTTGAAAATTCACCGGGTTCTGCAGGGCGTGCGCCGTATTTAATCACCGTTTCCAATATCTTTTTCGTAACAAATACACCGCCATGACAATCAATTTCTACCGTATCTTCTCCTGTATAGCTATGTGGTCCTCTCATCAGAAGTACCAGCACCTCATCAATTGTATCATCTCCATCCATAATGTATCCATAATGAATCGTATGACTTTTCTGTTCGGACAGGATTTTATCTTTCTTTCCTTTATAAATCTTATCTATCACATCAAATGCATCTTCACCACTGATTCTTACGATTCCAATTCCGGAATTTGTCATCGCGGTTGAAATCGCAGCAATCGTATCTGTTCGAAATCCCATAACTGACCCTCCATTTTCCCTATTAGAACATTGTAAGATATCTTGCGCCAAATCGCAAGCTTCGCATAACTCTTGGTTGAATAAAATATTTAAAAAGAGCCGTTTCCTTTTCCAGGAAACGGCTCTCATTGATTATCGCCTGTTTGGAGTTACCACAACTCTTCTGTATGGCTCTTCTCCTTCGCTGTGTGTTGACACTCTGTCGTCATTCTGAAGTGCAGAATGAATGATTCTTCTTTCATATGGATTCATCGGCTCCAGAGATACCGGCTTTCTGGTACGTTTTACCTTATATGCGATATTCTTTGCCAAATTTTCAAGTGTCTGTTTTCTTCTTCTTCTGTAGTCTTCGGTATCAAGTTTTACTCTTACATAACCTTCCTGTGACTTATTCGCAACACGATTTGTAAGATACTGAAGAGAATCCAGTGTCTGACCGCGTTTTCCGATCAGGATTCCCATATCGTCACCCTTCATTTCAATGGCAAGTGCTCCGTCTTCATCTACTACCGAAGTAAATTCTACTTCACCCATTCCCATTGCCTTTAATACATCACGCAGGAAATCTTCACAGATCTTTTTGGTTTCTTCTGTAACCACTGCAACTTCGATTTCTTTGCGCTCCGGCTGCGATACTTCTTTCTTCTCTTCCTGAACAGGAGCTGCTGTTTCTTTCTTATACTCTTTCTTAAAATCTTTCTTGTACTCTTTTTTTGAATCTTTTTTATATTCTTTTTTGTAATCCTTATTATTCTCTTTCTTGGGATCTTTTTTGAAATCTTTACGGTTTTCTTTCTTCAAGTCATTCTTTATCTCATTTTTAACTTCATTCTTAACTTCAGATTTCTGTTCTTCTTTTACTTCCGGCTTAGATTCAAAAATTTCTGATACAGAAATGGTCTCTTCCTGCTCTGCTTTTTCTTTTTTAAGTCGGGCTTTGATGACTGCCTGTTTGCTTCCGATTCCGAAAAATCCTGTACTTCCTTTTTCGATGACATCATATTCCATCTGGTCACTTGAAACCCCCAGCTGAATGGAAGCTTCTGTGATTGCATCATCTAATGTTTTTGCCGAAACTGTAATTTCTTTCATCATCATTACCCCCTATTTATTGCTTTCATTGAACTTCTTGACCATATTTGCTTTTGATGCAAGACTTCCCTCTTTCGCATTTTCATTCAGTTTTCTTGCATTTTCAAGTTTTGCTTCCAAAGCCTTCTCTTCTTCGGCACTTCTGCTCTTTTCAATCTTGCGTCCCTTTTTCTGTGCCATTTCATTCACATACTGTGATTCAACTTTCTTCTTATTCTCACGTTTTTTAGCCGCTTTTTCCATATTCTGTTCGATCAGTTCATCCATCGGCATTTTGCTCAGATGTTTATTGATAAAGAACTGCTGAACCATACGTACTACCGCACTGGTGATCCAGTAAAGACCAAGACCGGTCGGCATCGTGAAACACATAAATACAGAAAGCAGAGGCATCGTGATGTTCATGGTTTTCATGGTTGCGGCAACCTGGTTCTCCTGATCAGTATTGCCATTGTTCTGAGATACCATCTTCACACTCAGATACTGGGTCAGACCAGCAAGAATCGGAATCATAAGTGCTGCGATCACAATTCCGAATGCTCCGGCTGAGAATCCGTCTTTAATCAGGTTCAAAGGAGCTTCTGCAATGTTCAGTCCCAAAAAGTTGTTCATCTTTTCGAGTTGTGCCATTGTAGATTCAATTGTTGACTGCAGAGCCGGGAATCCTTCTTTCAAAGTTTCCCATGTGGAAGACTGGAATTTGTATAAAACATCAATCAGGATGTTCGTATTCGAATAATCGTATTTTGACGGATCCATCAGAATCGGTTTTGCTTCACCGATGGATTCCATTATTTTCTGCCATCCGTTTGTAGATGTAATTCCTTCAATCAACGGAGTATAGACATCTTTTACCTGACTTACATAAGCAGGTATACCACGAATTACATACCACATTGCCCAGAGGAACGGGAACTGGATAAACATCGGGAGACATCCGCTTGTAGGGGATACTCCATATTTTTCATAGACCAGCTGTGTCTCTTCCTGCATTTTCTCCATGGAAGCCTGGTCTTTCTTGCCCTGATACTTTTTCTGGATCTTCTGAATTTCAGGGTTCATTGCAGCAGACATCTTCGAAAACTTCTGCTGTTTAATCGTAAGCGGAATCATCAGTGTGTAAATAACGACTGTCAAAAGAATGATACAGATACCAATGTTCTGTATACCGAAGACTCCATTCATTACTCGGTAAATTCCATCCATAACTTTACCGAGCAGCCAGGCAGCCTGTCCGATAATCGGCGTGCTGACCTGTGTCATTACAAAACCTGTCATATTTTTTCCTCCATAATTTTCTAAAGACCTTTTACTTTGATTGGAAAATGAAGGTCTTCTGCCCCGAAACTGGGCAGCAAATCATTAAGGCACAGGATCATATCCGCCCTTCGCAAACGGATTGCACCGGAGTATTCTCCAGGCTGCGAGCAAACCGCCTTTAAGCGCTCCATATTTTTCAATTGCCTCCAACGCATATTCGGAACAGGTTGGAACATAAATACAATGATATCTTGTCTTTAATGGAGACAAATATTTTCTGTAAAAACGAATTAAAAATAGTAATAATCTCTTCAATTTTTCATCTCTCCGTGCCTTTTGCACATCCATCTTCCTGATATGCTGAACCGGCATGATCCGGTCCGGGTTCGCCTTTCTGCTGTTCATTTTTACAAATGTCCTGCTTCACGCAAACAATATTATGAAGTTTTCCCAAGTGGATGAGTGCGCTTTCAATCTCTCTGTACGATTTTTCTTTCGCTGACACTCTTGCGATAATTACAAAATCATATCCACATTGGAACATGTCCTCATGCAGCCTGTAACTCTCTCTTATCAGTCGGGTTAAATGATGTCTTACAATACTATTTCCGACTTTTTTGCTGACCGATATTCCGACCCGGTTCTTTCCAAGATCATTCTTCAGCACATACATAACGAGATACCGGTTGCCATAAGACTTTCCTCTACGGTAAACTACCTGGAAATCTTTGTTTTTTTTCAGTGATTCTGAAAATTTCATACGCTTCTTCCCCTGTTTTTTTGTAGAAGAAAAGGCCACATGTCTGCGGCCTAAGCTGATAATACTTTTCTTCCTTTTGCTCTTCTTGCTGCAAGAACTTTTCTTCCACCTGCTGTAGCCATTCTTGCTCTGAATCCATGAACTTTAGATCTTGAACGTTTTTTTGGCTGGAATGTCATTTTCATTGATATCCACCTCCTATCCGATTACTCCCTATTAAAATATTAGATTATAAACTTTTTAAGACATCATTTTTGATTATAGACAAAAAAGCTTGTAAAGTCAAGAAAAACACGGTTATTTTATCATCAACTTTATCCCCATTTTGTTGATAACTATGTGGAAAATGGTTGATAACCTGTGTATGGATATTTTTTTAACATAAAATAACGCGTATTTAAGCGATTTTCTCATGTTAAAAAGTTTTCCCTACTTATTTTTCATTGATTATATAGGAATTTTAATGTAGAATATATATGTATGATTATGCAATTTTATCTTTGAAGACATGTTTTCTTCTTATTGTAAATAGATTTTGACATAATCTGACCGACTATACGCTGAAATGGAGTTTTAACTAAGATGGATACTGTAAAAGAAAAATGGGAAGAGATTATTCAAAAACTGAAGGTAGAATACTTCTTATCAAATATATCCTTTGAAACATGGATCAGACCCCTTGAAGTATATGACATCGTAGGAGATACTTTGTATTTGTCCATCAACTTCAAGGCCAGCATTGAACATATACAGAATAAGTATCTTCTTCCGCTCAAAGTATGTATTGCTGAAGTAACCGGTGTGGAATATGATATTAAATTTATTCCAAAAGATATTCCTGATTCTGAGATGGCATTCTATAAAATGGAAAATAATCTGAATTCCCGACAGGAAGAACCAAAAGCAAAACCAAAAAACAAAAGAATTAATAATATTTCCGAGCAGGCGAATCTCAATCCGAAATATACCTTTGATACGTTCGTTGTCGGCGGAAACAATAATTTCGCCCATGCTGCTTCCCTTGCGGTAGCCGAATCACCGGGAGAAGTCTACAATCCTCTCTTCCTTTACGGAGGTGTAGGATTGGGAAAAACGCATTTGATGCATTCAGTTGCTCATTATATTCTGGAGAAGGATCCTTCCAAAAAGGTGCTTTATGTAACCAGTGAGACATTTACCAACGAACTGATCGATGCGATCCGAATTGGTAAAACAGGAAATGAACTTGCAATGACTGCTTTCAGGGACAAGTACCGTAATAATGATGTACTTCTGATTGACGATGTACAGTTTATTATAGGAAAAGAAAGTACACAGGAAGAATTTTTCCATACATTCAATCACTTACACAATGCCGGAAAGCAGATCATTATTTCGAGTGATAAACCTCCAAAAGACATGGAGACTCTCGAAGCCCGTCTGCGAACTCGTTTTGAATGGGGATTGATTGCAGATATTTCCGCTCCGGATTATGAGACACGTATGGCCATTCTTTATAAGAAAATCGAAATTGACCAGCTGGAACGTTACAATATACCGAATGAAGTTATTCAGTATATAGCCACCAACATAAAAACCAATATCCGGGAACTTGAGGGTTCTCTTAATAAACTGATTGCTCTGTACCGGATCAATAATAATCAGAAAGAAATTGACATCAAACTGGCTGCCGAAGCATTAAAGGATCTCATTTCACCGAATGAGAACCGTGAAGTAACCCCTGAACTTATTATTGATGTCGTTTCTGAACACTTTAACATTCCGATTTCTGACCTGAAAAGCAGCAAAAGGAATGCTGAAATTGCAAATGCAAGGCAGATTGCCATGTACTTATGCCGTAAAATGACGGATACGCCACTTAAGACCATAGGACTTCTTCTGGGTGGTCGAGATCACTCCACTGTGAATCATGGTGTGGATAAAGTGGCAAATGATGTGGAAAAGAACGAAACTTTGAGGAATACTATCGACATTATTAAGAAAAAGATCAACCCGGTATAATTCATTCAAAAAGTTTTCCCAACCTCATAAACATCATTTTCTGAAGCTGTCAACGGACTTGTCCTTTTCTGAAATGCTTGATTTTCAAGGGGTTTAGGTACTTACCCACATTTCCACAGCCCCTAATAAGGATAAGGCGGATATTTTTTATATATATTATTTATAATTGCTCGTTGAAAGGAGTTATACACACTATGAAAATCAGATGTCAGAAGGCTGACCTTGTAAAGGGAGTCAGTATTGTATCAAAAGCTGTGCCGACCAAGACAACAATGCCAATTCTGGAATGTATCTTAATAGATGCTACAACAAACATTATCAAGCTCACAGCAAATGATATGGAACTGGGTATTGAAACTGTCATAGAAGGAAATATCGAACAAAAAGGAATGATCGCACTGGATGCGAGAATTTTCTCCGATATTGTAAGAAAGCTTCCCGATAATGATATTGTAATTGAGTCAGATGATAATCAGCAGACACTTATTACCTGTGAAAAAGCTAAATTTAATATTTCAGGCAAATCAGGAGAGGATTTCTCCTATCTTCCATATATCGAAAGAGAAGAACCGATCATCATTTCCCAGTTCACTCTGAAAGAAGTGATCAGACAGACTATTTTCTCTATTGCAGATAATGACAGCAATAAATTAATGACTGGTGAACTTTTTGAAATCCATGATGATATGCTGAAGGTTGTTTCTCTGGATGGCCATCGTATTTCGATTCGTAAGATTGCCCTTAAGAAAGCTTATGATCCGCTTAAGGTTGTTGTTCCGGGAAAGACACTGATGGAAGTAAGTAAGATTCTTTCAGGAGAAGTAGATAGTGAAGTAAATCTGTATTTTACAAATAACCATATTGTTTTCGAATTTGATCAGACAGTCGTTGTTTCCAGATTAATTGAAGGTGAGTATTTTAAAATTGATCAGATGCTCTCAAATGATTATGAAACAAAAGTGAGAATTAACAAGAAAGAATTTTTGAACTGTATTGACCGTGCAACGCTTCTTGTAAAAGAAGGCGATAAAAAACCGGTAATTATTAATATCACAGATGAAATCATGGAACTGAAGATCAAATCACAGCTTGGAACCATGGATGAAGAAATTATGATTACAAAAGAAGGAAGAGATCTTCTGATCGGATTCAATCCGAAATTCCTGATTGATGCTCTTAGAGTGATTGAAGACGAAGAGGTTGACCTATATTTTATGAATGCCAAGGCACCATGTTTCATTAAGGATGAAAAGGAAACGTATATTTACCTGATTCTTCCGGTGAACTTCAGCGGCGTGGCATAAGACAAGAGGAGAAACTATGTATACGATTAAGTTGAGAGAAGAATATATCAAGCTTGGACAGGCACTGAAGGCTGCAGGGCTGGTGTCTTCCGGAATTGAAGCGAAAGAAGTAATCATGGACGGTCTTGTAAAGGTAAATGGAGAGGTAGATACAAGACGTGGCAAGAAGCTGTACGATGGAGATACGGTTTCTTACGATGGGGAAGATATTAAAATTGAAAAATAAGTTGGTGTGTCTATGATTATCAAATCATTGAAGTTGAAAGATTACAGAAATTATGAATTGCTGAATATTGAATTTGATAAGGCAACCAATATTTTCTACGGAGACAATGCGCAGGGAAAGACAAATATCCTGGAAGCTGTGTACCTTTCCGGTACGACAAAGTCGCACAGAGGAACCAGAGATAGGGATTTGATCCGGTTCGGACAGGAGGAGTCTCATATCGAGACGATCATCGAGAAGAACAAAGTTCCCTGGCAGATCGATATGCATTTGAAGAAGAACAGTCCAAAAGGAATCGCGATCAATAAGGTTCCGATCCGAAAAGCGAGTGAGCTTTTTGGGCTGATGAATTTTGTGTTTTTTTCGCCGGAGGATCTGAATATTATCAAAAACGGCCCGGCGGAAAGAAGAAGATTCATGGATCTGGAATTGTCCCAGTTGGATAAAGTCTATCTTCGGGATCTGGCAAATTATAACCGGATCGTCAATCAGAGAAATAAGCTTCTGAAAGATGCCGTGTATCAGTCGGAGCTTATCGATACTCTGGATGTCTGGGATATGCAGCTGGTCGCATACGGAGATAAGATTATTGCCAGGAGAAAGAAGTTTATTTCTGAAGTAAATGAAATCATTGATGAGATACATTACAGGCTGACGGGTGGCAAAGAGAGAATATGCCTCTCCTATGAATCGGGATGCGGTGCATATTCGCTGGAAGCTGCTCTTAAGAGAAACAGAGAGAGGGATATCCGGACAAAGAGCACCTCTGCCGGTCCGCATCGGGACGATATCTGCTTCATGGCAGGAGAACTGGATATCCGCAAATTCGGTTCCCAGGGACAGCAGAGAACGGCGGCTCTTTCGCTCAAACTTTCTGAAATTGAACTGGTAAAGCTGATTATAAGGGATACTCCGGTGCTTTTACTTGACGATGTTTTGTCTGAACTCGATAAACACAGGCAAAACTATTTATTAGACAGTATTCATGATATACAGACTCTGATCACCTGTACAGGCCTGGATGAGTTTGTAAATCACAGATTTTCAATAAACAAAGTATTTCATGTTCTTAACGGACATGTATCAAACGAGAATTAGGAGGATAGGTATGAGTGCAGAATATGGGGCAGACCAGATCCAGATATTGGAAGGGCTGGAAGCAGTAAGAAAAAGACCTGGAATGTATATTGGAAGTACATCAACCAGAGGGCTTCATCATCTTGTATACGAGATCGTAGATAACTCAGTAGATGAGGCGCTTGCAGGATATTGTGATCACATTCAGGTTTTCATCAATCCGGATAATTCGATTACCGTCATTGACAATGGACGTGGGATTCCGGTAGGAATCAATCATAAAGCCGGACTTCCGGCAGTGGAAGTCGTATTTACCGTACTGCATGCCGGCGGAAAGTTCGGCGGTGGAGGATACAAGGTATCCGGCGGTCTTCACGGAGTAGGGGCTTCTGTTGTAAATGCATTGTCAAACTGGCTGGAAGTAGAAATCTGTTCTGAAGGTAAGATTTACAAACAGCGCTATGAAAGAGGCCATGTTATTTATAAACTAAAAGTAGTCGGAGAATGTGATCCGGCAAAAACAGGAACGAAAGTCACATTTCTTCCGGATGATACGATCTTTGAAGATACGGTATTTGATTATGATACATTAAAACAGCGATTCCGTGAGATGGCATTTCTTACAAAAGGGCTGAAGATCAGCCTTACCGATCTGCGTGACGAAGAACCGAGAGAAAAAGTGTTCCACTATGAAGGCGGAATCAAGGAATTTGTAGAATATCTGAACAGAAGCAAGACACCGCTCTATGAGCAGATTATCTACTGCGAAGGAACGAAGGATAATGTTCAGGTTGAAGTTGCGATGCAGCACAACGATTCCTACACAGACAATACTTACGGGTTCGTAAATAATATTACCACACCGGAGGGCGGAACGCATGTGGTAGGATTCAGAAATGCCCTGACAAAAACATTTAACGATTATGCAAGAAAGAATAAATTATTAAAAGACAGTGAGCCGAATCTGTCCGGGGAAGATATTCGTGAAGGGCTGACTGCGATCATCAGTGTCAAAATTGAAGATCCGCAGTTTGAAGGACAGACGAAGCAGAAGCTCGGAAACAGCGAGGCAAGAGGTGCAGTTGACAGTATTGTCAGCACTCAGCTTCAGATATTCCTGGAACAAAATCCTTCGGTCGGAAAGACGATCATTGAAAAATCCGTACTTTCCCAGAGGGCGCGTGAGGCGGCAAGAAAAGCGAGAGATCTGACGAGAAGAAAATCAGCTCTGGAAGGAATGTCTCTTCCGGGAAAACTGGCAGACTGCTCCGACAAGGATCCTGCAAACTGCGAAATCTATATCGTAGAGGGAGATTCCGCGGGAGGTTCCGCGAAAACAGCGCGTGACCGTGCAACACAGGCCATACTTCCGCTCCGTGGAAAAATCCTGAACGTCGAGAAGGCAAGGCTGGATAAAATCTATGCCAACGCTGAGATCAAAGCAATGATCACCGCGTTCGGAACCGGAATCCATGATGATTTTGATATTTCCAAGCTTCGTTATAACAAGATCATTCTTATGACAGATGCCGACGTAGACGGGGCTCACATCAGTACGTTATTGTTAACATTTTTATACCGTTTTATGCCGGAACTGATTAAACAAGGACATGTATATCTGGCACAGCCGCCGTTATTTAAACTTGAAAAGAATAAAAAAGTATGGTATGCATACAGCGATGATGAGTTAGATGCCATTTTGAAGGAAGTCGGACGAGACAGCAATAATAAGATCCAGCGTTACAAAGGTCTTGGAGAAATGGATGCCGACCAGCTCTGGGAGACAACCATGGATCCCGAACACCGCATTCTGAAACGAGTAACAATGGACGATGAGACCTCATCCGAACTGGACCTCACCTTCACCACCCTCATGGGCGACAAAGTAGAACCAAGACGAGAATTCATCGAAGAAAACGCGAAGTTTGTTAAAAACCTGGATATCTAGTATTTCGCAGCGGCAGTTGAAAGAAGAAAAAGACAATTTCATGTTCACATGAAAATTGGCTTCTTCTTCTTTCAAGGTTGGCATTGCAAATGCCAACCCATCGAGAAAATCGCAGATTTTCGAGATGGCTGCAGCGTAAGTTCTGCAGATTTTCGAGATACTGCCAGTCGTAAATGTTGCAGATGCATTCCAACCAAAAGGAGAATAAAAAAATGGAAGATAATATTTTCGACAAAGTCCATGAAGTGGATATGAAGAAAACCATGGAAGAATTCTATATCGATTATGCCATGAGTGTAATTGCTTCGCGTGCGCTTCCGGATGTAAGAGACGGCCTGAAACCGGTACAAAGACGAATTCTGTATTCCATGATAGAGCTTAACAACGGACCGGACAAACCGCATCGTAAATGTGCGCGTATTGTCGGTGATACAATGGGTAAATATCATCCGCATGGAGACAGTTCGATTTATGGTGCATTGGTAAATATGGCTCAGGACTGGTCTATGCGCTATACATTGGTAGACGGTCACGGTAACTTTGGTTCTGTCGATGGAGACGGCGCTGCCGCGATGCGATATACCGAGGCCAGACTGAGTAAAATTTCCATGGAAATGACGGCCGATATCAATAAAAACACGGTTGATTTCGAACCGAACTTTGATGAGACCGAGAAAGAACCGACTGTACTTCCGGCAAGATTTCCGAATCTTCTGGTAAACGGAACGTCCGGTATTGCGGTTGGTATGGCGACCAATATCCCGCCTCATAACCTGAGAGAGGTGATCGGTGCGGTTGTGAAGATTATTGATGATCAGATTGCAGATAAAGAAGAGACGACAATTGAGGAAATCATGCAGATCATAAAAGGACCTGATTTTCCGACCGGTGCCACGATTCTCGGAACCAGAGGAATCGAGGAGGCATATCGTACCGGGCGCGGAAAGATCCGGGTTCGTGCGGTGACGAATATCGAGCCGATGGCAAATGGAAAGAACCGCATTGTTGTTACAGAACTTCCGTACATGGTAAATAAGGCACGTTTGATTGAGAAAATAGCCGAACTTGTTAAAGATAAGAAGATTGACGGAATCACCGATTTGAGCGACCAGTCTAACCGAGAAGGTATGCGTGTCTGTATTGAGCTGCGCCGTGATGTGAATCCGAACGTCATTTTAAATCAGTTATATAAACATACACAGCTTCAGGATACGTTCGGTGTGATCATGCTTGCTCTGGTAAATAATGAGCCGAAGGTCATGAATATTCTTGAGATGCTGCAGCATTATCTGGAGCATCAGGAGGATGTTGTTACAAGAAGAACTAAATACGATCTGAATAAAGCGGAAGAGCGTGCCCATATTTTAGAGGGCTTACTGATTGCTCTTGATAATATCGACCGGGTGATCACAATCATCCGTGGTTCCAAGACGGTACAGATTGCGAAAGAATCCCTCATGAAGGAATTCAATCTCAGCGACGCACAGGCACAGGCTATTGTAGACATGCGTTTGAGGGCTCTTACCGGACTGGAAAGAGAGAAGCTGGAAGCAGAATATGAGGAGCTCATGAAGAAGATTGCCGAGTATAAGGCAATTCTCGCAGACAGAAAACTTCTCCTTGGTGTTATCCGAAAAGAAATCCTTGTCATTTCTGAAAAATACGGGGACGAGAGAAGAACTTCCATCGGATTCGATGAATACGACATTTCCATGGAAGATCTGATTCCGAAGGAAGATGTCGTCATCACCATGACGAAGCTTGGATATATCAAACGTATGAGCAATGATACCTTCAAGAGCCAGAACCGCGGCGGCAAGGGAATCAAAGGCATGCAGACACTGGAAGAAGATTACGTGGAAGAACTGTTCATGACGAATACACACCAGTATATCATGTTCTTCACCAGCACCGGACGGGTGTACCGCATGAAAGGATATGAGATTCCGGAAGCCGGAAGAACATCCAGAGGAACAGCAATCATCAATCTTCTGCAACTCCAGCCGGATGAGAAGATCACCGCAATGATTCCAATCAAGGAATACAGAGATGGCAATTATCTGTTCATGGCAACCAAGAAAGGTCTTGTGAAGAAAACACCGATCTGCGAATACGCAAATGTAAGAAAAACAGGGCTTGCTGCGATTACCTTACGAGAAGATGATGAACTGATTGAAGTAAAGACCACAGATAACGAAAGAGATATCATTCTGGTAACCAAATACGGACAGTGTATCCGTTTCCACGAAAAGGATGTACGCGCAACAGGAAGAACTTCCATGGGTGTTCGTGGCATGAACTTAAGTGACCGCGATGAAGTGGTGGCAATGCAGCTTGATATACAGGGAGAAGACCTTCTGATCGTGTCCGAAAAAGGTATGGGAAAACGTACCATGATGGAAGAATTCACCTCTCAGAACCGTGGCGGTAAGGGTGTGAAATGTTATAAGATTACTGAAAAGACCGGTAATGTAGTAGGAGCAAAGGCGATAAATCGCAATGATGAAATTATGATCATCAATACCGATGGAATCGTGATCCGCATGGAATGTAAGGGAATCTCCGTTCTCGGAAGAATTACTTCCGGTGTAAAATTGATCAACCTTAAGGAGAAAGAGGAAGTTGCCAGTATTGCCAAAGTGCGTCATGCATCCAAAGAGCTGGAGGGTGATATTTCTGAAAATGAAGAAGAACCGGTAGGAACTTTGGAAGAGATTGAGACAGTATCAGAGGATATGGAAGGCGATAGCAAAATGACAGAAGGACAGCCGGATGAGGAATAAAGTACTTCTGGTCGAGGATGATTGCCTCATCATAGAAAATCTGACAGAATTTCTGACAGGAGAAGGTTTTGAAATCTGTTCGGTCGACGGACAGCAAAAGGCAATGAACCTTCTCGAAGAACAAAAGTTTGACTTAATTTTGCTGGATATTACACTGGCACAGGGAAATGGATACAGCGTCTGCACGGCGGTGAAGGCGTTGTACCGGATTCCGATTATGTTTTTGACTGCACTGGACGATGAATTCTCAGTAGTGACAGGTCTGGATATGGGAGCCGACGATTACATCAGCAAACCATTCCGGCCGCGCGAACTGGTATCCAGAATGCGAATGGTAATCCGCAGATTTTACGGAGAAAAAGAAAAAATCCAGCTTCAGACAGGCAGACTGGAGATTGATGCATCAAGAGGAATCGTAAAAAAAGACAGCCGGGAAATCTTTCTGACCTCTTTGGAGTACAGACTTCTTCTGATGTTTTTACAGAAAAAAGGCAAAGTGCTTTCCAGAGATTATATTCTGGAAGAACTTTGGGATATCGCCGGTGAATATGTAAATGATAATACACTTACTGTTTACATTAAGAGGCTCAGGGAGAAGATTGAAGATTCACCTCAAAACCCTCAGATCATCAAAACAGTAAGAGGACTTGGCTATAAAATGGAGGAGTAATGGGTATTTTTCGAAACAGAGAAATTAAATTACAGTTATTGTCTGGAGAAGGAGCAACTGCATCTATCAGTGCGCTCCTTTTTTTCGCATCTGTATTTGGAAAAAATAAATGGTCACCGGAAACAGTGTTTCTGCTGAAAGGCGGAGCCGCAGGAGCACTTCTATGCGGAATCATTTTGCTTTTGATCTGGATGATATTTGCAGGAAAAAGATATCATGAAATCAGGGTACTTACCATGGAAATGGATGCAATCCTTCACGGAAAGGCAGACCTGAACTTAAGTAGAATGCGGGAAGGAGACCTGGAAATCCTGCGGGATGAAATTCAGAAAATGATCATAAGACTGAGGGAACAAAATGAATGCATCCAGAAAGAAAAACGGAACCTTGCCAATTCCCTGACCGACATTTCCCATCAGATCCGCACCCCGCTTACATCATTGAACCTGATGCTGGAAAAAATCAAATCACCGGAGACACCGGAAGAACAGAAACGAAAACTGTGCCGCGACATGGAACAGATGCTCGGAAGAATAGAATGGCTGATCACATCCCTCCTAAAAATGGCAAAACTGGATGCCGGAACCATCACATTTAAGAAAAATGAAATTTCCGTTCAAAACCTTATTCAGGAATCCATGCAGCCATTTGAAATCGCGATGGAACTGAGAAACCAGAAATTCACGACGCATGGCGAAAAAAATATTTCTATCAATTGCGATAAAAAATGGATGGAAGAAGCCATCGGAAACGTGATCAAAAATGCGATGGAACACACACCGGAAGACGGAACCATCTGCACTTCCTGGAGAGAAAATCCAATCTATACAGAAATTAGCATCACAGATTCAGGAGAAGGAATCGAAGAAAAAGATATGCCACATCTGTTTGAACGGTTCTACAGAGGAAGAAAGACAGAAACTTTGAATTTCGGTGTGGGACTGGCATTTGCAAGACTGGTTATCACATCCCACGAAGGAGTGATATTCGCCGAAAATGTAAAAGATGGCGGAGCGAGATTTGTGATTCGGTTTTATAAAATGGTGGTGTAGGAGCGTCCCCAGTTTCTTTTTCAAGGGGAGATTTGTGTTTACTTAATTACCGAAATCGTTCCTTCGTGAAAACTAATAGAACTAGGGCTGGCACTGAGTATTCCAAGATTATAATAACAATCTTTAGTAGCAGTATACTGGTAAGAAACTTCATTTGTATTGAAAATTTCCATTTCTTCTTTCAGTTCTTCATCGATAATAGGTAAAATACAAAAAATAGATGTTGAATGCCCATAAGTTGGATAAAGTGAGGATTCAAATTTGATAACATCACCTTTTTTTATTCCCATCCTGTATTATTCGGAGTAGTAAGTACCACAAGTGAGTTGTTCATCATAATAATTTCAGGAGTGCAATTCACATTAAAGTATAGTAATATAATAAAATGTTATGTTAACTGGAAATGCCGCAGAGAGGAGTGTAGAAAAAATGAAATTAAAAAATATCCTAATCGTTGTTAAAGACATCGAACGTTCAAAAGAATTTTATCACAAATTATTCGGTCTCGAACCTATTCTTGATAATGATGGTAATATGATTCTTACAGAAGGCCTGGTACTTCAGGATGAATCTATTTGGAAAAAATTCACAGGACAAGATGTCATCCCAGAGAATAATGCATGTGAATTATATTTTGAAGAAAAAAACATAGATGCTTTTGTAGAGAAGCTGGAAAATTATTATCCATCTGTAAAATATGTGAATCGCCTGATGACACATGCCTGGGGACAGAAAGTAGTCCGTTTTTATGATCCGGATGGAAACTTGATCGAAGTAGGTACACCGATGTAATTGAAGAATCCGAGAGAAATGATGTATAATGGAGGAAGAAAGTACGCAAGATAATACGTAAGTTAATGGAGGTATTTTCATGGATAATTACAAACCGCCTTTTACAATTACAAATGAGATATTATCATATGTTTCATCCATTTCAGAAAAAATCGGATGTATTACAGCAATCAATAGTTTGGAAGCAAAACCACACTTAAGAAAGAACAATCGTATAAAGTCTATTCACGCTTCTTTAAAGATTGAAGCTAATTCGCTTTCTTTAGGACAGGTAAGAGATGTTATTAATGGTAAGAATGTATTAGGAGAGCAAAAAGAAATACAAGAAATTAAAAATGCTTACATTGCTTATGATAAAATTTCTGAAATTAATCCATATAGTATCAAAGATTTAAAGAAATTTCATGGTATTATGACAAAATATGTTGTTGAAGAATCTGGTAAATTCCGTAGAGGAGAAGAAGGTGTTTTTAGTGGTGATCAGTGTATATTTATGGCGCCGCCTGCACAATTCGTTCCAGAGTTAATGGAAGATCTTTTTAGATGGATGCAGGAATCAAAATACAGTGTTCATCCTTTAATCTTAAGTAGCGTATTTCATTATGAATTTGTTTTTATCCATCCTTTTTCTGATGGTAATGGAAGGATGGCAAGATTATGGCATACTGCTATTCTTACAAAATGGAAACCGATATTTGAATACATTCCAATAGAAAGTCAAATTGAGAAGTTTCAGGAGGAATATTATGATGCAATTGCCAAGTGCCATGTAAATGGTGAATCTACAATTTTTATTGAGTTTATTCTATCGCAAATTGATAAGGTTTTGGATGATATTTCTAAGCAGGTTAGCGAGGATAACGAACAACTTTCGGAACATATCAAGAAAATGCTTGATGTTATGGAATATGATATTCCATACACCAGCAAATCACTTATGGAAAAACTGGAATTAAAATCAAAAGAAGGATTCCGCAGAAATTATCTTCGTCCAGCAATCGAGATGAATCTTATTCATATGACAATTCCGGATAAACCTAATAGCAGAAATCAAAGGTATGTTAAAGTTTGATGGGTAGGGGGGGGGGGGGGGGGGGGGGGGGGGGGGGGGGGGTGGTCCGTCAGGGTAAGGGGGGCGGCCCGCCCCCCCCCCCCCCCCCCCCCCCCCCCCCCCCTACCCGTCCCTCCAGTCACTTTTTGCTAAAGTGACAAAATTGTCATCTGTAAGTCATGGAGCTGTCATCTGACTTCGTTATACTACAAATTATAAAAAGATAATATGACAGTATATGGCCAAGGAGGAGTTTAAATTATGGAAATCTTAAGGGTAGAGCACCTGACAAAGATATACGGTGAGGGCAGTAACCAGGTAAAAGCGCTGGATGATGTTTCTTTTACTGTGGAAAAGGGAGAATTTGTTGCAGTCGTAGGAGCATCCGGCTCTGGAAAATCCACGTTGATCCACTTGATCGGCGGAGTTGACAAACCGGATGGTGGAAAGGTGCTCGTAGGTCAGACAGACGTTTACGCGCAGAAAGAAGAAGAACTTGCAATTTTCAGAAGAAGGCAGATTGGACTGATTTATCAGTTCTATAACCTGATCCCAGTTCTGACTGTGGAAGAAAATATGACACTTCCGGTTCTTATGGATGGAAGAAAGGTAAATGAAGAGCGTCTGGAAGAACTTCTGGACTTATTAAAACTGAAGAAAAGGAGGAAACATTTGCCGAATCAGCTTTCCGGTGGACAGCAGCAAAGAGTTTCGGTGGGAAGAGCGCTGATGAATGCGCCTACACTGGTTCTCGCTGACGAACCGACGGGCAATCTGGACTCTGAGAACAGCAAAGAAATCATGAAGCTTCTCAGATATTCGAACAGAACCTACGACCAGACATTGATCGTGATTACTCATGATGAAAATATTGCGCTGCAGGCAGACCGGATCATTTCGCTGGAAGATGGACGGATCGTGAGAGATGAGGTGATCCGGTAATGAACATTTTCGCAAAAATAACCTTTCAGACGATGAAACAGAATAAAGTCCGGACAATTGTATCAATCATAGGTGTCATTCTGGCGACCTCCATGGTGACGGGAGTTCTGGTATTTGGAGGCAGCATTCAGAATTATATGCTTGAGCGCGGAAAGCGGGAAAATGGAGAATGGCATCTTTACGAAGAAGCGCTTTCGAAAGAAGAATATGAAGAGACTGCAAAATATGATAATGTTAAGAAATGTGTTTCTATAAGGGAGCTGGGATATGGAGATATTTCTTTTCTGAGGCAGAAAAACAGACAAAAGATAGCCAATTATCTGTATATGCAGACGATGAATCCGGAAGCCGCAGAGCTTCTGGGAGTGAAGTTGTTGGAAGGGCGTTTGCCGGAAAATGAGAATGAAATCATCCTTCAGGAAGAAACAATTACCATGATTAGTACTCAGACCGGAGAACAGTATCGTGTGGTTGATGTAGGAGATACGATCACAGTTACGGTAGGCGACTGGATCATCGACGGAGAAAAGATAACCGGAAATCCTTGGATCGAATATCAGGAACAGGAGGATAAATACGAAAATTTTGCTCCGAAATATGAGAGAACCTATACGATCGTAGGTATCCTGGAGTCCTGGGGAAACAGCAATATGGGCGGCGGAGGTATGGACGCATTTACCGGGGAAATTCTTTCAAAGGAACATCAGGAAGAAGACAAAGAGGCGCCTTATAACACGTATGTACAGCTGAAAAATCCGCGAAATATCCAGAAATTTATCGAGACAAAAGGAAAAAGCTGGAACTCAAATGAAGCCATTTTAAAATGGATCGGAGCTTCCAGAAACAGTGCATACATGACACTTTTAGATGGTATCATGCAGATCTTGATCTTCATCATCGGAATCGGATCCATTTCACTGATCTATAATACATTTGCCATCTCGCTAAGAGAGAGAACAACACAATTTGGCATCTTATCTTCAGTCGGCGCGACAAATAAGCAGCTGAAAAAAGCCATGTGGTACGAAGCAGCTTCGGTGGCGGTCATCGGAATTCCATTCGGCATCCTTGCCGGTGTAGGAGGAATCGCTGTAACACTTCACTATATCGGTCCGTGGCTTGGAGGATGGATTCACGGTGACGAAGAAACGATCAGGTTACATGTGTATCCATACATCATTCCGATGACGATCCTGATCGTATTTATCCTGGTATGCCTTTCCGTCTGGGTGCCTGTCAGAAGAATACGTAAGATTACACCAATGCAGGCAATTCGCGCGACAAAAGATATAAAAATACGTTCCAAGAAAGTAAAAAGTCCGAAATATATTTTTAAACTGTTTGGAGTAGAAGGGATGCTTGCGGACAAAAATTACAAACGCGACCGGAAAAAATACAGAGCGACCGTATTTTCACTTACCATCAGCATTATCTTATTTGTGTCCGCGTCCCTGCTTTCAGAATATCTCATTTCAACCGGAGCATTTGTAATGAAAATGCCGGAATACGAGATCCTTTATACCAGTAGAGATTATAAAATGGATGAAATGGAAGAATTAGAAACAGAGAATAAAAAAATAGAACAAGTCTTAGACGAGATAGAAGGAGTAGAGCGATATCAGGAATATAAAGATCAATTTATTTATTTTGATGTAGAAGAGGCAAGATTCTGGTGCAATCTGATCTTTATCCCGGACGATGAATTTGTAAAATATACATATGGCAATAATCCGGTATATTACGATAAATATGTAAAATATGACACAGAAAAAGGAAAATATGTAGAAAAAGAATTCTTTGACGGAAAAGAAAATCTGACACTCCGATATTATAGAGAGCAAGTAATCCCAACAGAAAACGGAGAATATAACACAAAACTTTCCGAAGAAAAAGAAATCATTCTGAGTCATTCCATTGAAAATCTTCCGGATTATCTATTCGATTCTCAGGAAAACGGATATGGAAATGTCAGCATTCTTGTTCCGGAAAGCAGAATGGAAGAGTACCTGTTCAAGGATGATTTGTTTAATTCGGTTGAATCCAATATTGCAATCAAAGCAACAAAGTACAATTCGGTCTATCAGGAACTGGAGAAAAAAATGACGGATGAGGAACTGCTTGAAAATGGCTATCTGTCATGTGCTGCGAAAGATTATGAAAAAGACAGAGGAATGATTCTCTCTGTAAAGGTACTGACTTATGGATTCATTGTATTGATATCTCTGATCGCAGCAGCAAATGTGTTTAACACGATATCAACCAATGTCATGCTGAGAAAACGAGAATTTGCAATGCTTCAGTCTATGGGAATGTCCCGGAAGATGCTTCATAAAATGATGAATTATGAGTGCCTCATCTACGGGTTCAAGTCCATCAGTTATGGAGTTATCGGATCGCTATTGATTAGTGTACTACTGTTTGGCAATATCGCCAGAAGTGCACAAATTCAGTTTGTATATCCATGGAAACCTTTGTTTGTCGCAATTATCTGGGTTATGATCGTAGTGTTCTGCAGTATGCTGTATAGTATACAGAAGATTAAGAAACAGAATGTGATAGAAGAACTGAAAAGAGAATAAAAGCATGTGGCTGGTTTAGAATATTTAAAATCTAAGCCAGCCATTTTAAAAATTAAAAATCATGTATACCTAAATTGTTTAACATATTATTTCAAAAACATATGAATCAATTTCTTATTAAGAGAGCTATAAGGCTGATATCGCATAGGCAGATCCAGCCATGTCTTTTTATCTACAATACTCTTATAATGTGAGAAGGTCCGGAATCCGTCCCGTCCGTGGTAAGATCCCATTCCGCTTTCTCCGAATCCGCCGAATCCCATTTCGCTGGTAGCAAGATGAATGATCGTATCGTTGATGCATCCACCGCCGAATCCGCATTCGGAAGTTACTTTTCCGGCAACAGATTTGCTGTTGGTGAAAATATATAGTGCGAGCGGATGTGCCATGGAGTTGATTTTACGGATTGCTGCATCCAAAGAATCGTATGTCAGAACCGGAAGGACCGGTCCGAAGATTTCTTCCTGCATAACAGCATCGTCAAAGGTTACATGATCCATCAAAGTAGGTTCGATTTTTAACGTATCAGCGTCTGATCCGCCGCCGCAGACAACTTTCGCCGGATCAATCAGTCCACAGATCCGGTCAAAATGTTTTCGATTGATGATTTTTCCGTAGTGATCATTATGCAGAGCATCGGTTGTAAATTGTTTTTCAATCTGCAGTTTTATTTCCTCAATCAGACGATCTTTGATTTCTTTGTCGCAGTAAATATAGTCAGGTGCCACGCAGGTCTGCCCGCAATTCAGGTATTTTCCAAATACGATTCTTTTTGCGGCCAGCTTTAAGTTAGCACTTTTTTCTACAATACAAGGGCTCTTACCGCCAAGTTCCAGTGTGACCGGTGTGAGATGAGAAGAAGCACATTTCATGACTTCTTTGCCGACTGCCTGGCTTCCGGTGAAGAAAATGTAATCAAAATGTTCGTTCAGAAGGCAGGTATTTTCAGAACGTCCTCCGGTTACTACTGCAACATATTCTTTATCAAAGCATTCTTCAATCAGTTTTTTCATAATTTCGCTCGTATTCGGAGAATAGGCGCTCGGTTTTACAACAGCTGTATTTCCGGCGGCGATGGCATCTACAAGAGGATCAATCGTCAATAAAAATGGATAATTCCAGGGACTCATGATCAGTACAACACCGTACGGAGACGGTTTCTTAAAACTGCGGGAATGAAATTGTGCGAGCGGAGTGAGAACAGTTTTCTCTTTGGAAAATTTGCGGATATGTTTCAACATATAGCTGATTTCACTCAAAACAAGCCCTGTTTCGCACATGTAGCTTTCAAATGCACTCTTTCCCAAATCTTTTTTAATCACTTCGTTAATTTCATTTTCATATTTCAAAATGCATGACTGCAACTTTTTCAAAGCCTGTATTCTGTAATCTACATGAAGTACAGCTCCGGTATAGAAATATTTGCGCTGTGTTTCAACGATTTCTCTGATTTCATGTTCCGTCATGAAAATTCTCCTTCCTACTGTTCAGGTTGTGGCATCAATTGATAATAAAATGTTTCAAGCTCTTTGGCGTCCATCAGTACCGGAACCGGATAAAGTGGATTTGCCTCCTTATCGGCATAGTGAGCGAGTTTTGGAATATCTTCCTCCCGAATCGATTCAATGGTATCTCCAATCTCAAATCTCTTTTTCATATCTTTGATTGCAAGAATAAATGTTTTCGCAGCTGTTTCATGTGGTGTATTTTTATCTGCCAGTCCGGCAGCGATTGCGAGTTTGTGGAGCTTTTTGTAAATCGTGGAAACATAAGCTTCCAAAACAAGCGGAAGAATCACTGCATTTGCCAGTCCGTGCGGAACATTGTATTCCCCACCAAGAGAATGAGCAACAGAATGAACATAACCTACATAGGATTTTGTAAATGCACATCCGGCATAGAAAGAAGCATGCAACATTTTCTTACGGGCCTCCTCATTTTTACCATCTGTATAAACCGTATCAATATTTTTAAAAATCAATTCGACTGCTTTCAGAGCATCTTTGCGGGTTCCATAAGTTGTAGAATTTCCAATATAGGCTTCTACTGCATGTGTCAATGCATCCATACCGGTGGTTGCGGTGATAAATGGAGGAAGACTCAAGGTTACCTTTGGGTCAAGTATAGCATATCTGGGAATCAAAGGAAAATCATTGATTGCATATTTATGTCGTGTCTCAGCATCGGTGATCACTGCAGCAAGCGTTGTTTCACTTCCGGTTCCGGCTGTGGTGGGAACAGCAATCAAAAGTGGAATTCTTTTATGCACTTTCAGGATTCCTTTCATCTTGGAAAGAGGCTGTTTTGGTTTTGCAATCTTAGCTCCCACTGTTTTGGCACAATCCATACTTGAACCACCTCCAAAACCGATGATGGCATTACAATTATTGAAAAGAAATAAATCCATTGCTTCAGCAACATTCTTTGTAGTGGGATTAGCCACGGTTTTATCATAAATCGTATATTTAATATTATTTTCGGAAAGTACTTTTTCAAGACGCTTCGTGAGGCCAAGCTTCATGATTCCTTCATCTGTAATAATCAGTACATGATTATAGTCGCGTTTCAGCAGAATCTCAGGCAAAGCTTTGACACTTCCAAGAATTTTAGGCTTTCTATACGGAAGAAATGGAAGTGCAATTCGAAAAACTGTTTGAAAAGAACGGCAATAGAGCTTTCTTAGTGTGTTCATAATGATAATCCTTTCTTATATTTTACATATAAAATAGTTTTATAGTCAAACAAAATTAATATAACAGCCTGCTGCGAATTTGTCAATTATCAAAAACACCATTCATAAAACAATAAAAAAATATCGAATATCAATAAAAATATATTGCAATTCAAAATAATGTGGAATATAATGACAGAAACAGGAAGTAGAAAAAATACTGGAGGTATAATCAATGAAGTATGAACGAATTAAAAAGCTGACAAAATTAATTCTGGACATTATGTTTTTTACGGGAATTATTGTTCTGATCACGCTGCCGATATGGCTCAGATTTGCCGGAACACATTATTCAAAAGACATAGAAAACCATTATTTGGCAATGGTGATCGTGTTTGCAGTATCCGGTTTAAACGGACTTTTAATCGTAAATGAATTGCGAAAAATGATGAAGACAGTTCTGGAAGTGAATTGTTTCGTGGAAGATAATGTAAAAAGTCTTAGGAGAATGGCAAGGTACAGCCTGGTAATTTCTATTTTCTTTTTTATCAAAGTATTACTGGTTCCAACTCCTGCAACTTTGATCATTATTCTTGTGTTCTTTATTGCAGCGCTGTTCAGTGTGGTACTTTCCTGCGTATTTCAGGAAGCAGTCAATTACAAAGATGAAAATGATCTGACGATTTAGGGAGGTGTATCTTGTGGCAATCGTAATTAATCTGGATGTCATGATGGCTAAACGTAAAATGGGACTCACCGAGCTTTCAAAAGAAGTGGATGTCACCATGGCGAATTTATCTATTTTAAAAAATAATAAAGCAAAAGCAATACGCTTTACCACATTAGAAGCAATTTGCAGGGCTTTGGACTGCCAGCCTGGGGATATTCTGGAATACGTACCGGATGAAGATGCAGCCTCAGAATAAATATTAATGTATTAAAATTGTAAGGAAGGAGAATCTTTATGTATGAAATATGTATCAAAGACAATTACCGATATTTTGCAGTTTGCGCCCTCTGGCGGTCGCAAATGCGTTTTTCAACGGCCGCTATGCGGAGCAGAACGGCCGCTCGTATTTAGTTGATTGTTGATAAGTTATCGTATGTTTATCTTGATTGTGTAGTGTTTTGTTGCTCTTTTCATGATGGAATTAGCAGACACTTCATCATTCAAAATCATAGCTTTCCAGCTGTCTGGATCCCGTTGAGAGCAAACGATCGTACTCCGGTGCTGTTCATTGCGTTTCTCCAGTAATTCAAAAAGAATCTTGATTTCGCGCTCATCTGTGATCGTATGAAGCAGAAAGTCATCAAGGATGATCAGATCCCATTTAAGATACTTTTTCATCTTGCGGGCATATTTATCATAGTCCTGCTCTTTAAGAGCAACCATGCTCTCCAGGAGCTCTTCACTATGAAAATATCCAACGTTATATCTATTGCAGGCTTTAATACCAATGGCCTTGGCCAGATAGGACTTTCCGGCATCAGATTCGCCGAGAATACAAAGA